>CAYHWX010000097.1:0-13544 GCA_964360245.1 uncultured Vicingus sp. | reverse complement strand
TAATAGGACATGATACAGAGTTTTCCCCACAAGCATCAGCACGTATTTGATACTTACCAAAAGTATTCAACATTTGAATCATTTGTGCTTGAGTGATACCAGAAAACAATAAAAAAGCAACAAAAATTACCTTTTTAAAAATAGAATAAAATTTTTTCAATGTTGTAGAGTTTAATGGGTACTTTTTATAGACGCAAAATAAAATAATTAAGTTGCATAATTATACAAATATCACGAATAAAGAGTATTAATACAAAAAAAGAAAATTCATTAAATGCAAAAAGTTTCATTTTTAGTTATAATTCTAACATGGTATTGATGTTTAATTGAAGAATTTCCCCCATATTTTTACAGGCTTTAAAAGGTGGTAAATGATGATAATTACTTAATTCTTGTTTTAAATATTCAACATGTTCTGGAGGAGAAATTTTATCTTTTTTAAGAATATCTATTAAGCTATCAATTTGATACTTATCGTTCAAATACCTTTTCTTTAATAAGGATTTTTCTTCATTTTGGTATTGTTCAATGGTCTCAGGCAAAATAGCATCATGTGCTAGTTTCACAAAAAATGCGTTATCTTTATAAAACTGCGGTAGATAAATTCGGCAACGCTTTTCATAACATTGTTGGTCAAAATCAATTGCCCTTATTCGATATTGAATTTGATCGAAATCTTGAGTTAACACGATTACAAAATTGTACGCTCTCATATCTCCTAATAGTCTCATAAAGCATCTTTCATTAAATTTTATAAATTCTTTAGAAAGCCTTACTTCGTTAATTGCTCTACCCTTCGATTTAACTTCATCAATAAATTGATCACCGGGGACGCCAATAATATGTTCTTCTACTATGGTGTTTTGATAATAAATGTAATGAATTTTATTAGGTGAAAAGTAGTGCTCTAATTCTAACCCATAAACTCTTGAAGCATCGGCTATTTTGATGTAGTAATAATCATAATTGTCGTTTAGCTGATTTAGAATTTTAATCCGAAAAGGTTTTGAATTTCCATAAGAGCAGTAATCAATACCATCAACCGTAAGGTGATTTATTTTACTTCCATCGGATATCAATAGTCGGTAAATTTCTACTAATCCAGCGTACATATAATCCAATTCATTAGAATTGTAAACAACTCTATTCCATAAAGTTGGTTTTTCATTTTTATTTTGAAGTGGTATTAAATTGGTGTAACGCAGTAAATCTTCATACTGTAAAGGAATTTCGATGTTTCTTGTGTTTTTTAATAAGTAATGGTTTAGCTCTTCGTTAATTTTAAAAAACGGTTTTTTATATTCTATATGGTTAAACTTCATAAGTATAATCTGAAAGATAAAGGTATTAAACTACTTTTAATATGAGTAGTATTTAATAATATAAAATAAATGTAAAATAACCCATAGTGCATTTGGGCTTAGTTTTCAATAAAAAAGTGTCATTTCGAGTTTTTTCTGAAAGAAAAAGTATCGAGAAAACACTTTTTCTTCTAAAAATTTGGATTATCAATCAATTTTCTTTTTGGCACGTTTCACTTATTAGGTATTCAATCACTTTGTAACTCAATAGTATCAATATTTTCAGCATGACAATCGTAAACACGATATTTATTCTATTTTTGTATCATATTTTATTTAATTATGATGCTAAAGTGAGTATAATAAAAGACATCAATGATTTACCGATGACAGTTAAGGCTGTTGTAATTAGTATCTGTGGTTTTATGCCTTTTTGGTTTATCATTCTTTATTATTTTTTTCCTAATATATTAATGATTGGATGGTATGAAAAACTTATGTTTCTTTTTGTTCCAACCATAATATGGTATGGGCTTGAATATGCGTCTATGAAGCAGTTTATGGGTGTTCTTGAAAAGGCAATAAACATAACAGAGCCACATAATGATGTATCATTTTGGATTGTTACAATGATAGATGGCGTATTGTATTTAATTATAATCACTGTCATTGCTTATTATTTTAAAATTAGTTTTGAATCATTTTTATGGATTGCCTTTTTATTCAGATTAATAACTGCAATATATATGACGATTTTAAATATATTTATAAGCAGACGAAATACCTAATAAGTGAAACGTGCCTTCTTTTTTTTTAATTTTTGTATTGATGCTACTTCGTGGTCTCGATACAAATTTCACTCATTTCAATCGTGAAATTCACTCGAATGGACAAATTTTTTATCAAATGCACCACGAGTTAAAATAACAATTATCACTAACAAAAAATTTCAAGAAACTATAGTTAATAATAGCTTGCCTACTAATTATAATCATAAACTTCTTTAAACAATAATGGTACTTTTGGAAAATAAATATAATAATTGATTTATGAATATCGATTTGACAGGGAAAAATGCCATTGTTTGTGGAAGTACTCAAGGAATTGGAAAAGCAATAGCAACCGAATTAGCTACATTAGGAGCTAATGTTATTTTAATAGCACGCGATGTAAAAAAGTTAAGTGTAGTTTATAAAAAATTAGATGTTAGTAAAGGACAAGTTCATCATTATTTGGTGGCTGATTTTAGTATTCCTCCTCAACTTAAATTGGTGATAGAAGATTTTATAGAAATTAATGATTTTGAAATTAATATTTTAGTTAATAATACTGGAGGACCTGAAGGTGGATTGATTGAAAAGGCAAAAACGGATGAATTCATTCATGCGTTTTCTAGTCATCTTATTTGTAATCATATTTTGGTGCAAGCGGTAAAAGAAGGAATGAAAAAAAGTGGTTATGGACGAATCATTAATATTATTTCTACTTCAGTAAAACAACCACTAAATGGATTGGGTGTTTCTAATACGATTAGAGGTGCAGTTGCTAATTGGAGCAAAACTTTAGCCAATGAGTTAGGCGAGTTTGGAATAACGGTAAACAATGTGTTGCCTGGCACAACAGACACAGCAAGATTAAAATCAATAATAAAAAATACATCAGCAAAAACAGGAAAAAGTATCGATACTATTCAGCAAGAGATGGTCAATCAAGTTCCTTTAAAAAGAATTGCACAACCCGAAGAGGTGGCTTATGCTGTAGCTTTTTTAGCATCTCCAGCGGCAAGCTACATTAGCGGCATCAATATTCCGATAGATGGCGGAAGAACAAAAAGTTTATAAAAAAAGGCTATCTTAAGATAGCCTTTTTTTATAAACTTAATTTCTTTTTTACTGCACAATAAAATTAATGGGTACCGAATAGCGTACACTCACATTTTTACCATAATTTTTCCCAGGTATTAATTGAGGTAAAGTTTTAACAGCATTGTAAGCTTCTCTTTGCAATTCTGTTGGGATACTATTTTTCTTGTCATCTAATAATTTAACATTCACAATTTCGCCTGTTTTACTTACCTCAAAATAAACGAATGCTTTATAAATAGCCTTTCCTTTCATTTTTATTATTTCGGGTATTCGAATGGTTTTACCAAAATGTTCGTACATTTTTTCTTGTGTACAGATTTTTCGTTCATCTTCTTCTAACACTTCACAATCAGCGTAATGAGGCATTCGACCAGCAATATAAACTGGTGGCTCATCTACCTCAATTGGAACAACAGGAGTAAAATCTTTTGGTTTAAATTCAATTGGTGGATTGGGGTCTTCCTTTTTTTCTTCTTTAGAAACTTTTTCATCCTTTTTAACAATCTCTATTTCTGTAGGATTTATTTTTGGTAAGTCAATTTTTATTTTTGGTTTCTCCACTTTTCTTTCAAATTCAGGAAGTGGAGTGTAAGGGTCTTCTATATCAATAATTCTTTCTCCGGGTAAATCAGCAACATATACAGGAGTAGTCCACTCAAAAGCTAATAATGTTAGCCCTCCAGCAATTATTAATCCCAATTGAAAATAAACACCTCTCCATTTTTCGAGTCTGTTTTGGTTTTTATTAAAATGATTCATGGCAGTAGAATTTAATGGTTAGTAATATTGTTATAACTTTAATTTTGCTACTTTTAGTATCTTGATGCTGTTTTAATTATTATTCCATAACGTGAAAAAGATTTTTTATATTTTATCAGTCGTTGTAATTTTTGTAGGTTGCAAACCTGCCGAGCCTACAACAGAAAATACAGCCAACACTAAAAGATATGCCATTGGCAAAGGTGGTGGATTTACCGGGGCTTATACCGAATATATTTTAGAAGAAAATGGTAAGGTCTATAAATATGACTTTAATTACGATAGAGAAGTGTTTATTAAAAATTTAGAAAAATCTGACCTTATTTATTTTTTAAATAGAATAGAGGAGTTAGGTTTAGAAGGAATTGAAATTAACCAACCCGGTAATATGTCTTATTACATCGACGTTAGAACTGGGAAAACTTCTATCAATAAAATAACATGGGGAGCAAACTTATTTTATCCTCCAAACGAGTTAGTAGATTTTCATAAAGAGTTGTTTAATAAATTAGCCGAAACAGAATAGGCTAACTCGTATATTTTATAATATTATCAACAACCTTACAAAATAGGATAATGATAAAATTTTTGCTATCAAAAAATTATAAAAAAAAGCCTCACATTTGTGAGGCTTGTACATTAAATAAGTTAACGATTAAACTAAACCTTGCTCTAACATCGCATCAGCAACCTTAACAAAACCACCAATGTTAGCTCCTTTTACATAATCTACTTCCCCACCTTTTTTATCATAACCATATTGAACACAAGTTTTATGTATGGCAATCATTATTTGGTGAAGTTTTTCATCTACTTCTTTTTCTGTCCAAGACAAACGTATCGAATTTTGAGACATTTCCAATCCAGATGTAGCAACACCACCAGCATTTACAGCTTTACCAGGAGCAAAAATAACACCAGCAGCTTTTAATAATCTGTATGCTTCTAAAGTTGTAGGCATATTGGCTACTTCAATTAAATAAGGAACTTTGTTTTTAATTAATGCTTTAGCATCATTAACATCAACTTCGTTTTGGATAGCACAAGGCATTGCGATATCAACTTTTACTGACCACGGTCTTTTTCCAGGAAAGTAAGGTACTTTAAATTTATCAGCATAATCTTTTACTTTATCTTTTCCTGAAGCTCTCATTTCCAAGAGGTATTCTACTTTTTTACCTGTAACTCCTTTTTCATCATGCACATATCCATCTGGTCCAGAAATTGTTACCACTTTACCACCTAACTCTTCCACTTTTTTAGCAACACCCCAAGCAACGTTTCCAAATCCAGAAATTGAAATTGTTTTGCCTTTAATGGTATCTCCTTTAGTTTTTAACATTTCCTGAGCAAAATAAACAGCACCATAACCAGTAGCTTCTGGTCGTATTAAAGAACCTCCAAAGGACATTCCTTTACCAGTTAATACACCAGTAAATTCATTGGCTAATCTTTTATATTGTCCAAAAAGGAAACCTATTTCTCTGCCACCAACACCCACATCTCCTGCAGGAACATCGGTACGCGAGCCAATATGTCTAAATAATTCTGACATAAAACTTTGACAGAAACGCATAATTTCATTATCGGATTTTCCTCTTGGGTCAAAATCAGACCCACCTTTTCCTCCACCCATAGGTAAAGAAGTTAGACTATTTTTAAGTGTTTGTTCGAATGCTAAAAATTTCATTACACTTAAATTTACAGTTGGATGAAAACGCAAACCTCCTTTATAAGGACCTATGGCACTATTCATTTGAACTCTAAAGCCAGTATTAATTTGAAACTCCCCTTTATCGTCAATCCAAGGCACTCGGAAACTGATTGCCCTTTCAGGCTGGGTCATTCTTTCTAAAATTTTAGCTTTTTTATATTGTGGATGTTTTGCAATGTATGGGAGAACTGTTTCTGCCACTTCTTCTACTGCTTGCAAGAATTCAGTTTCATGAGCATGCTTCTTTCTTAAAGGAGCCATAAATGCATCTACTTCTTCTTTAATTGTTGACATATAATAATGTTTTAATTGATAAGTTTTTGTTAATTTTTGGTCAACAAATGTATATAAATTTATAAATTATAAATAACATTTACCAATTAAATTCATGAGTTATGATTAAAGTCATAATCCTGCGATTTGAATAAAATTATCAAGAAAACAAATAAATAAAAATTCTTCACATTTTTGAAAATCTATTGAGTCAAATCCATTCCACACTCAGAACAAGTATCGCCTACTTTTCCTGTTATTTCTGGATGCATCGGACAAGAATAAACTTCTCCTTCTTGCTCTGTTGTTGTGTTTTTTTCAACTGAATTTCCGCAACTAATAAAAGCTACGCTTCCAGCAATAATAATTATTGCTGTTCCTAATGATAAAATTGTTTTTTTCATGGGTTAATTATTTTGTTTATTTATTATTTTTCTTCTTTTTTGGCTTCATTTAAAAGCATTCCACATTTCGGACAATCACCCATTTTACCGTAGGTTTTATCTCCTTCACATTTCATAGGGCAACTGTATGATGATTGCGTTTTTTCACCCTCTTTTTCCATTTTCATATTGCATTGATGATCTTTTTTGTTGCCATCAGCACAGCATGATTTCTTTTTCGAATCACTCTTTTGTCCTACATCATTTTTAGTTAAATTCATTCCACATTTTGGGCATTTACCTTCTTTTTCGTAAGTTTTTTCTGCTTCGCATTTCATGGGACAAGCAAACGCTATTTTGTCATCTGTTTTCATTGTGGTAGCATCCGTTTTCATTTTAGAATGATCACCACATTGTGCTATTGTAGCAGTATTGCTAATTAGACTTAATGTAATAGCAAGTACTAAATTTGTTGTTTTACTCATGGTTTTAAATTTTTAGATTATTGTATTATTATTTGTGTTTATTTTTTTTGTAAGTATCTCCCGATAAACAATCGGGACAGGCTGTGAGACTTCGTGTTCATAATTTTAATTTTTTATTTTAGTACTGATTTTACACTTCCACACTTTAGCATTTTTTCTCCAAAATATGGATTTTTAATTGCTGAATCTGCACTTAACCAATAACCACCTTTGTCGTTGTTTGCCATTGGGCAAAAGTCAATGTACACTGGTTTTTTATTGGGCATTTCTAATCCTAATTTTTTCGAAATTTTCATTAATTCATTACTGATAGAAGAAAATAGCACCCTTTGTTCCTCAATAGTTACTGCTTTTTCCAATTTTTTTAAATCTTTGGATAAATTAGCAGAAGTTTTCGTCCAAACAGTATGTGCATCTTCAACTAACAAAATCACCTCTACCTTTTGTAAATCAGTTGTCATATTTTTTATCTCCTTCATTATGTTGGAGTTATCCATTACTAATTTATCTTTTAGTAGCAGATAACTGCTAATAACATTTCCCAATTGTTGTTTAAATTTTGTTGGGACTTTAGATGGATTAAGTGGAATCTCATTTTTTGAATCCTTATCTTTTCCTATACCAGACATACTTTCATCCAATTTTTCACTCTCATCATGGTTCATCATGCTTTGTTTCCCAGCCAATTGTGCTGCAGCATCAATTTTAAATACTCCGTTGGTTACAATTTCTTCTCCTTCTTGTAAACCCTCTTTTACCACATAAAAATTACCAGCATCTTCTCCTAAAGTAATTTCACGATACTCAAAAGTAGGTTTGGCTTGTTCTTTAATTTTTACATAAACCACAGCCTTTTTACCTGTCCATAATACAGATGATTTTGGAATCAGCAATGCATTTTGAATGTTGGGTAACTTTGCCTGAATAATTCCTTTTACAAACATTTCTGGTTTCAGCAAGTTATCAGAGTTCGTAATTTCTGTGCGTACAGCGGCTACTCGGGTTTCAGCATTTACAACTGGGTCTATAAAAGTAATGGTATTGCTAAATTGTTTTCCAGGTTGCGATTGAAGTTCAAAAGTTACTTTATCGTTGTTGCGAATCCAAGGCAAATCGCTTTCGTATGCATCAAAAAGTACCCAAACAGTGGAAAGGTCAGCTACTTCAAACAACAACATTCCTTCCTCTAAATAATCGCCTAATGCTACCTCTTTTTTTAGTACCGTTCCACTCAATGGTGAAAGAATATCAAAATAATTTTGAGGCTCGCCATTTTGTTCAATATTATCGATTTGATTTTCCGAGAGTGACCAAAGTTTTAATTTATTTTTAGCCGCCTTGTAATATTCTGGATTGGTTTGTTTAAACTTGATGGCTTCAAACAATTCTTTTTGGGCGGTTATTAAATCGGGTGAATAAATGGTTGCCAGTTTTTCGCCTTTTTGCACTTGCTGACCAGTAAAATTTACAAAAAGTTTTTCAATTCTTCCTGCAAAACGCGAAGTAATCATATTCACTTTTCTTTCATCAGGTTTTATTTTTCCTGATAATCGAATTTCTTTGATTGGAGCAGATTTTAGCACAACGGAAATCTGAACTTCAGCAATTTTCATGGCATTTTCACTCATTTGAATTTGATTAAATGCTGCTGTCTCAGTATCTTCATTATTCAATGGAATTAAATCCATTGCACAAATAGGACATTTGCCAGGTTCATTTTTTCGTATTTGTGGATGCATGGAACAAGTCCAAATAGTTGTCACTTGTTCTATATTTTTGTCAGTTGAAATTGGCTCTGAAGAATTTTCTTTAGTTCCTCCAAATAACATCCAGCCAATAAGAATTCCTCCAACTATCAATATCGTATAGATAAGGAACTGTTTTTTATTTTTCATCATGGTTTGTATTTTTTGTTTGTAAGACATCGTAATTAGTTATTAGAAATTTTCTCATCTTCAAATTGTTGCATTTTCACATTATCTTATTCTTTCCCAGTTATGTAATTCATATAGGCAACACTTGTATTTAGCATTGCACAGGCTTCCTCAAATGCTAAGGCATACATCAATTCTTGATTTTGCATTTGTAATACTTCTTCAAAATCTGTTCCTGCGGTCGAAAAAGAGGATAATAATAAATCTTTAGCATTTTTAGTAAGTTCATGTAAACGAGTGTACAATGTTATACTTCGCTGTGCATTCATATAATCTCTATAATTCATCTCCATTTCACTGGTCAACTCGTTACTCATTTCCATTTTTTGGTAAGTTGCCGATTCGCTTTTGTATTTTGCTTCGTTGACCATGGCATTGTATTTTTTTCGATAAAGAGGAATCATTACACCTATTTCAGGAAACATATACATATCTTTACCATTATCATGAATGTGCCCATCTATATCTGGTCGTTTTGCCATATTCATATAAGTAACTCCAAGTGAAAAGGAAGGATAACCCATCTTTTTTGCCGCCTTCATTTGCTTTTCCCATGAAGCTATTTCATTATCCATTTTTTTTAAGGATGGGTTGTTAGCAGCGATAGAATCAAGAAGAATAGTTTTATTGCCAGTTAAAGAATCCTTCCATAACGAGTCAGGAAATTGCAAAAGTTCTATGGTTTTTGTGTTGAGTAATTTTTGAAATTCAGCCCTTAGAGGCAATTCGTTGTCTTTAAGATAGGCAAGATTGTTTTCTAATTCGGCAATTTCTATATCAACACGCAGCACATTTACGAAAGAACCTTTCCCAACTTCAAAATTTACTCTTGCCAACTCACGAAACGATTGTAATAAACGTAAATTTTCTTCGGTAATCAACACAGATTTATGCTGAACATACAACTTAAAATAGGTGCTTTTAACTTGAAAAAAAAGCTTGTTCTTTTCATTCAAAAATGATTCGTATTTTGCTTTTGCCATTTCAGCCGCTACTTGTTCTTGAGCTTTTAGTTGCCCAAACCAAGGAAATGCTTGTGATGCAGAAAGATTAAACCGCTGTTCTCCCATTTCCAACAGTAGAGGAGTAGTAAAGTACTGAAACATAAATTGAGGATCTGGTAACGCTTTTGCTTGTGGCAACATTTCTAATGAGGCTCTATAATCACTAAAAGCAGACTTAAGTGCTGCGTTGTTTTCGGAGGCTGTTTTTAGATAAAGGTCTAATTCCTTTTGGGCAAACAAAAAAGAGTTCAACCACAGCAACGAAAGAAAAATTAATAATGTTTTCATCTGCATTTTTTTATTTTTGTTTTAGTTCTTTTTTAATCACATTTACTCGCCAGGTATATTGTAAAATTGGTACAATCAACATGGTCATCATTTGTATCACCATACCGCCAAAAGTTGGAATGGCAATAGGAACCATAATGTCGGCACCTTTCCCTGTTGATGTTAACACAGGTAATAAGGCGATAATAGCACAAGCACCAGTCATCATTGCTGGTCGCACCCGTTTTTTCCCTGCAATAACTACAGCTTCACGAACTTCTTCAATGGTTTTTGGGTTTAATGTTTCGAAGGTTTGATGAATGTAGGTTCCCATTATTACTCCATCATTTGTTGCAATTCCAAATAATGCAATAAACCCTACCCAAACTGCAACACTCAAGTTAATTGGATGAATTTGAAACAAGTCACGCATATTCATTCCTGCAACGGAAAAATTCATAAACCAATCTTGTCCGTAAAGCCAAATGAGAATAAAACCTCCTGCGAAGGCTACAAAAACACCCGAAAAGTGAATAAAAGAGGCGGTAACGGTTTTGAACTGAAAATAAAGAATAAGAAAGATAAGTAATAACGAGATGGGAACAATAATCATCAAACGTTTGGTTGCTCGTACTTGGTTCTCAAAATTGCCTGAAAATTTATAAGAAACACCTGCAGGAATTACCAATTCTCCAGATTTAATTTTTGAATCAATAAATCGCTGAGCTTCTTCCACCACATCTACTTCGGCAAATTCTGGTTTTTTATCAAAAATTACAAAACCAGTCAAAAAAGTATTTTCGCCACGTATCATTTGTGGACCACGTTTGTAGGTAATTTTAGCCAATTCTCCTAATGGAACTTGCACCATAGTTGGGGTTGGAATCAAAATTTTCTTTAAATCTTCTGGATTATCTCGAAATTCTCGAGCATAACGAATACGAATAGGAAATCGCTCTCTACCTTCAACAGTAGTCGAGATTTTCATTCCACCAATAGCTGAACTGATGGTGGTTTGCATCTCTTCTATGGTTAAACCGTAACGAGAAATTGCTTCTCGATCAATTTCAATTTCCAAATAAGGGGTGCCAACAATACGGTCGGCAAAAACAGAAGTAGCTAAAACGGAAGGAACTTTTTTCAGCACATTTTCTAAATCAATACCTACTTTTTCTATGGTAGCAAGGTCGGGTCCATACACTTTCATTCCCATTGGTGCCCGCATTCCCGTTTGCAGCATAATCAATCGTGTTTCTATGGGCTGAATTTTAGGAGCAGAAGTCATGCCTGGAATAGTAGCAGCTTTTATAATTTCTTTCCAAATATCATCGGCTTTTTTTATTTCTGGTCGCCATTGGCGGAAGTATTCTCCATCATTATCGGAAACAAGCTGTTGGATGGAAATGTTTTTATAGCCATCTCTAATTTCATTATAAGTGGAACTATCTTTTAAAATAAAATTTTCATCTTTATCAACTTTAAAACGAACACGATGTCCATCTTCATTTAAAATATATTCTGACTTATAATTGATTAAATTTTCATACATAGAAATAGGGGAAGGGTCTAACGCAGAATTTACTCGCCCCCATTTTCCTACCACTTCTTCTACTTCTGGTATGGTGCGAACTCGTTGATCGAGCAAAGCAATGACCTCCATATTTTCTTCTATACCTGAGTGTGGCATTGTGGTTGGCATCAATAAAAACGAACCTTCATCAAGCGATGGCATAAATTCTTTTCCGGTTCCAGGAAATTTATGTACCATTACTTCCCACAGTGAAGTTTGACGGATATTCCATCCTATTTTTTCAGTTCCATTTGCTGCCCAACCAAATATTTTTTCACTTCCTAACCAAATGGTAACTCCCAACAAAAGCGTTAAAAATGGAAGCAGCATAAACTTGAAACTGTTGGCTATACACCATCGTAACATCTTCTCATAATGATGAACAATTAACGAAATGCTTCCTAGAATCACTACGATAATTCCTCCAACAAAAAGGATATTAATAAATACGCTATTAGTAACACCAAGCGGCATCCATTCCACAGAAAGGTAATATATTGCGACTAGTAAAATAATGGCATTGTTAATAATGTTAGGAAAGTTTTTATGCTTTTCAGACCAACGACTTTCCAATAAATTATTTATCCCTAAAGCAGTGAGTGCCAAAGCAGGATAAGCACCCCAAAGAATAACAAACAATGGACCTACCAAAATCATGGAAACATTAAAGATGTTACGAATTTTTTTAGTATCGGACCGGATGGAAAAAACATAGTAGGTTAATGCGGGCAAAGCAATCATTCCAGATACGTAGGAAGCAACCATTGCAAATGTTTTGGTGTAGGCAAGTGGTGTAAACAATTTTCCTTCTGCCGCTTCCATTGCAAAAACTGGTAGAAAACCTACGATGGTTGTTGCTAGAGCAACAGTAACTGCTGCTCTTACCTCAGAAGTTCCTGTATAGATTACCTCTAGTAATTTTCTACCACGAGCACCTTTATTTTCAGGCATTTCCAAATGCCGAATGATGTTCTCCACATCCACTATTCCCAAATCAATCATTACCCCAATGGCAATTGCTATTCCTGAAAGTGCAACAATGTTGGCATCAATTCCAAACAATTTCATTGCACCAAATGTCATTAGCACACCAACTGGTAAGAAAAACGCCACAATAAAAGAGGCTCTCAAATTCATCAACATCACAATAATTACAATGATGGAGATAAGTATTTCATGCGATAATGCTGATTCTAATGTTCCTATTGTTTCTTTGATTAAACCAGTTCGATCGTAAAATGGAACTACAGTTATTTTAGAAACGGTACCATCGGTAAGTATTTTTGAAGGTAATCCTGGTGCAATTTCTCCAATTTTATTTTTTATGCCCTCAATCACTTCTAAAGGGTTTGATTGGTAACGAGCCACAACAACAGCACCAACAGCCTCAGTACCTTCTTTGTCTAAGCCACCAATACGAAGTTCAGGACCAAAATTTACTTTAGCTACATCTTTAATCCGAATGGGGATGTTATCTCGCACATCCACTACGGCATTTTCCAAATCTTCTAATTTTTTGACGTAACCCAATCCTCGCACATAATATTGTGCCCTGTTTATTTCAATTGTTCCAGCTCCAACATCAATGTTGCTTTTCATCACAGCCATCATTACCATTTTTGCATCAACATCGAAAACTTTGAGTGCATCGGGGTTCATATCCACTTGGTATTCTTTTACAAAACCACCGATAGAAGCAACTTCAGAAACACCTTCCACAGCGTTGAGCGAATATTTTAAATAAAAATCCTGAATGGTTCGTAGTTCTTGCGGATCCCAGCCACCTGTAGGTTTTCCTGTTTTTGGGTCTCGACCTTCTAGTGTGTACCAATAAACTTGTCCGAGAGCTGTGGCATCTGGTCCCATTGTTGGCTGAACTCCTTGAGGTAATGTGCCTGGTGGTAGTGAATTTAATTTTTCTAGAATTCGAGAGCGACTCCAATAAAAATCAATTTTCTCTTCAAAAATGATGTAGATAAAAGACATCCC
>CAYHWX010000096.1:0-13583 GCA_964360245.1 uncultured Vicingus sp. | reverse complement strand
TTTCCAGGAATATTTACGTCTATCCATGCAATTCTATTAGTTATCCAGTTTTTTAAATAAATAATTTCATTGGCATAAGTCATTCCAATATAGTTATTAGGCCAAACATACGTTCCTAAAATATTCCATTGTAGAAAATTCCGTTGTTGAGATTCGTCCAAGTATAAAGCCATCGTATCAATATAATCTAAGATGGTATCTAAATGCAACTGATTTAACCTTAAATTTTCCCAACGACATCTTAACTGATTATTATAAGTTGTATCCTGACTGAGTCTTTCCCACCAAAAAGGGTTTAACCAACTATCGCCCGAACATACATAATTAAAATCCACAGCCCAACCATTAATATTAGATCCGTCGCAATAGTTGGCATTTCCTAATGCTAAATTAAAGTCCCAAAGCGGACCCATATTAATTTTACCGCCTTTGCTGTCTTTATCTTTGTATAAAAAAGTGCTCAATCGGTAACCATCTACATTTCGAGTAAGTTCGTTAATGATAAAGAAATCTATAAAAGATAAAACGTCTATATAATTTCGATATCCTAGCAGTGTATCTTTAAAATTTGGACCGTTCAAAGCATTTTCAAAATCAGTGATATAGGTTTGAATATAATTTTCTTGTGCAGGCAATATTTCATTTTGATCGGGGTAATCAAATTGATAATTAATAACCTGACCACCAGAATTTGGAGGTAGAATAGGTGAACTCCAATCATACCCAAACCCACTTGTTGGTTTGTCTATTTTAACAATATAACCTCCTGTTAAACTATCTCCGGATAAATCGTTGGAATCTAAGTTGGCGATATCTACTCTATTTTTATCTCTTTTAATTTTTTCCATAAAAACATAAACTCCTTGATATTCGTTATCTATTATTAATTCGCATAATTTAGTTCTTGGTGCATACCTACCCAAATTTTCACCTAACTGATAGGTCAATACATTTCTAATTAACGATTTATCTGTATAAGGAGCATACAAAACCCAATCATTTTCGGAAGGCATGTCCATTATTGCCACATTGTTGTTGTTTCCTAAAGTGTCAATTGTTTCTATGCTGTAGGGTTTTTTTGGAAACATTTGAGACGACGAACCTCTATATTCAATAGTTATTTTTCCATTGTACTCATTAAAAGGGTCGGTCAAATAGTTTCTTGCTCCAAAAGCATTGTAAATTATTCCCATATCTACCGTTATTCTAGCATTATCTTGAATGGTTTGCCCATTGGTATTGATACTAACAATTGGAAGATTTGAAGATGAAAAGTTCAAATTAAGATAAGTCGCAGGGGCGTTCCCAAATGTAATGGACCAAGACAAAAGATTTCCTACATCCGCTGCGGCTAAATCGTTCACGCGTAAAATCCAAATTCCATTTCCATTTTGACCATTGTTAACCATTCCCATAAAGCCCTGAGAAATAAAAGTACCCGTAAATGGAGGAGTTCCCGCAGTAATATTTGTTAATCCTGAATTATTAAAACAGGTGTTGGTGTAGTCATCTCCACCACCACCCAAACCTGTTGCAAGAATTTTTGTAGTGCCGTCGGGTGCGATGATAGAGATTTCTAAATCGCTATCGTAAGTATGTGTAAGATTAATGCAAATGGTTTCCAATCCAAAACCGATGGTATCAATTGTTGATGGGTTGAGTCCCGAAACCACTAATGGAAAATCGTTAATAACAAAATCATTTATTGCACCAACGCTTCCGCTATAGGTTTGAGCCTTTAATACAAAAGGGCAAAAAAGTAAGGCAACAAATAATCTACAAAAAAAAGTTTTCTTAATCATGCAATAAAAATAAGAAATAAATATGAATTTTTACTTGCCGCTTCCTCTTACTACAATAAGAATTGTGTAGATAAGTATTTTAAAATCGACCAATAACGACATGTTTTCAATGTAGAGAATATCAAATTTTAATCGTTCTATCATTTGATGAACATTCTCTGCATAACCGTATTTTACTTGTCCCCAAGAAGTTATTCCTGGTCTAACTTTTAGTAAGTGATTGTAATGTGGTGCTGTTTTAGTAATTTGATCGATAAAATATTGGCGTTCTGGTCGTGGTCCAACCAAACTCATGTCTCCAATAAGTACGTTGTAAAATTGAGGCATTTCATCTAACCTTACTTTTCTCATAAATTTACCAAAATTGGTAATCCGATTGTCCTTTCCAGTAGAAAGAGCTGGCCCATCTTTTTCGGCATCAATTCTCATGGATCTGTACTTATAAATAGTAAATGGCTTTCCATGAATTCCTATTCTTTCTTGAGAAAAAAAAGCAGGTCCTTTGGAGGTTGCTAGTACAATAATTGCTGTAATAATATAAAAAGGAGAAAATAGAAAAAGCACAAAAACTGAAGTAACTACGTCTATTAATCGTTTAATAGATTGCTGCCAAGGCGGCATAATGTCTTTAGTTATTACAATTAAAGGAGTGCCAAAAATAGAACTCATTTTAACAGAACCTGAAAGTATATCGTACATATCAGGAATAACTTTTATGATAACATTTAAGCCTTCTAACTCCGTTAAAATGCTACCCAAACTATCGTGTTCAGAAGATTCAACAGCAATGATTACTTCTTCAATTTTATGTTCATTTATAGTAGTTCTTAAACCTACACAGTTTCCAAAATGAGGCAAATATGTTGACAACAAATAATTTGCAGCTTTTTTAACATGGGTAAATCCTATTAATTTATTTCCCGTAGAAAATTTTTGATTGTTTAATTCTTTATAAAGTTCTACCGCATTTTCGTTAGAGCCAATAATTAACGTATTAAAACCAATTTTTCTTTTTTTAATTCTAAGTCCTGTATGTGTTGTTAAAACAAACCTAAAAAGTTCAGTTATTGTAAAATGAAGAATAAACAGAACAAAATAGGACTTATAATATTGGGTGTATGAGGCAACCTCATCATCTAGTAATAAAAGGAAAAACAAAGCTAAAGTTCCTATCAATGAAATTAAAAGGGTTTGACCAAATTCTCGAAGCCTAGATTTGTGATAAATATTGTTATACGTTCCTATAATAAAATAAATAAACACCCAATAAATTGGAATGAAAAGTAACGCATAATAAAAGTTGGCATCAAAAGAAACTGGTACATCGTATCCAAATTTAATGGGTTCTACATATGTTTTTCTATAAACAAAAAATAAAGTCCATACTATTGCTGCGGCAACAATATCGAGTGATATGTACTTTAATATTTGTAGTTTTTTATTCATTAATAATGAACCAATTTAATGTTATCTAACAATATTTCTGGATTAGTTGATACAAAAGGGTCAGCTGTTGTTTCTTTCACTCCAAAAAACACTTTAACTTCGTTTGCATTGGGTTTTGAATTAATAACATCCGTTAAATTAATATAGATTTTTTTCCAAGTAGTGGTTGTATTTAGCGTCATCATGGAGTACTGGTCGCTATCTAAGTAAACACCAATCAAAAGAGGTTCGTTGGTTTTAAAGTCAAGTTCTAAATAAATAGGTGTTCCGCTGTGAGGCAAATTGGAAAACCCAACAGAAGTTGCCTCAAAAAAATCCATAACTGTAGTTAAATAAACTCGACCTGAATATATTCCTTCTTTCACATCGGTGGTCGTTTTGTTAATAGTGGTGTCGTTTCCGGTGGAGTATAAAAAAGAAAGGCTGGCGTTTTCAAAATCTTCTAGCCAAGTAAATTTTGCTCCAGCATCATAAATAACTTGAGGAATAATTTTAACTGTTTCGCCTTTTACTAAATTAATTTGTTCGCTATATGGAGCATACAATAAATATCTTGCCCTTGATGCGGCAATACCATTATCTTTTATTCCTGCATATACTTTTAGGTTAACTAAACCTTCTTTTAACACAGGAAATGTTGCTGGTAATTCATAAACTCCTACTAAATCATCGTTAATATAAACCCACGCATCGGTAATGTTGGAGGATGATGAACCTTCGGTAACAAGGTTGGTAGTTAATGTAATTTGGTCGATAGAAATATAGGCAGGAACTTGTGCTTCATAATTCTCTTTAGAACACGAATTGAAAATAATTCCTAGAATTAATAATAAATTATAAAGTTTTACGTTAAGCAAATCGTTTTAATGTTACCGTTAAACGTGTGGTTTTAAAAAATATTGTGCAAATGTATTAATCTTCGATTAATGAGGTAGTAATTTTCATTTTTTCTGCAATTTTGTAGGCTGTATCGAGCATCACTCCACCATCCAAAATACCTACTTTAGGTGTAGTATTATTGATAATTGCGTTTGCAAATTCTTCTAATTCTGTTTTAACTGGGTTTTCTTTATTAATCTTTAATTTTTTAGCACAAATTTTTGTTGTACCATTTTTTATTAAAGAAAACAGACTTGTTTCTTGCTTTAAATAATCAATTTTAATGTGTGCATCTCTTTGGTAAAATTTTGCAATACGCTCGTTTTTTAATGAAATCCTACTGGCTGTTAAATTAGCAACACAACCATTATCAAATTCAACTACTGCACTTACTATGTCGGGCGTGTTTCCAATTACTTCAACACCTGTTGCACTTATTTTTTTAATGTTAGATTTTACCACACTTAAAATAATATCCAAATCGTGGCTCATTAAATCCATCACCACAGGAATATTTGCCGTTTTAGAATCAAACTCAATCATTCGTTGAGTTTCAATAAACATTGGGTTGGAAATGTATGGTAAAGCTGCTATAAACGCAGGATTAAACCGTTCAACATGCCCTACCTGAACTTTTACGTTGGCTTCTTCTGCAAGCTCTAGTAATTGTTTTGCCTCTTCAACTGTTTCGGTTACCGGTTTTTCTATAAAAACATGTTTAGAATGTTTTATCGCTTTAACAACATAATCGAAATGAGAAATTGTGGGTTGCACAATATCCACCACATCCACCAAACTAATTAGTTCATCAACATTTGCAAAATGTTTGATATTCAGCTTATTGGCGATATTTTGTTTAAAAGGTTCATCGGCATCATAATATCCTACCAACTCAAAATTATTAATCTCTTTTAATAATTTAAGGTGAGTTTCTGCGAGATGTCCGACTCCTATTACCCCTATCTTTAACATAATGTACAAAAGTAGCGGATTGATTAGGTAGCCTATAGTTTGAAAAAAATTCTTATTAACACATCAAGTTTAATAATATCGGTTTAGAGTTTTGGGTTTAGAGTTTCGGGTTTCAAGATTCGTAATTTGTAATTTGTTTTGTTATTTTTAACAACTTAAATAATTTCAACCAACCTTTGAGAAATTAAATGAAAGATACCTACCGACATCAAGGATTACGGAAAAAATTAGTTCAGGAAATTGCAAAAAAAGGCATTAGTAATTCAGAAGTGTTGCGTGCTATTGAGTCTATTCCCCGACATTTGTTTATCCCAGACACTGCTTTGCATAAATATGCTTACGAAGACAAAGCTTTTCCTATTGGCTCCGGACAAACCATTTCTCAGCCTTATACCGTAGCTTTTCAAACGGAGTTATTAGACTTAAAACCAAGAGACAAAGTATTAGAAATTGGTACAGGCTCTGGTTACCAAACTGCTGTTTTATTAGCATTGGGTGCTAAAGTTTTTTCTGTTGAACGACAAAAAGCATTGTACGATAGAACTAAATTATTATTACCGCAACTGGGATACATCACCAAACTTTTTTTTGGCGATGGTTACAAAGGTTTACCCGAATATGCTCCTTTCGATAAAATAATTGTTACTGCCGGTGCTCCTTTTATTCCAGAAGATTTATTAGCTCAATTAAAAATTGGAGGAATTATGGTGATACCTGTTGGCGAAGGCAACGACCAAATAATGAAAAAAATTATAAAATTAGCTGCTAACGAATACCAAACAGAAGATTTAGGGCAATTCCGTTTTGTGCCACTACTCAAAGAAAAAGGGAGAGATTAAATCTAAATCACTTCTTATATTTCTTACTCTAATCACTCGCTCGGCTTTGCCGAGTGATCAATATTACTGTTATTTTTAACAATCTTACCATTCATCCACTTTAAAATTAGTTTTTCAGACATAGTGTGCTATCAAAGATAGCAAAAAATAATCCTCACTCGGCAAAGCCGAGCGAGTGATTAGAGAAGCAAAGCAAATTTATTTTTGTTCAACCCTAATGGTAGTAATTTTCTTATTTTTGTTGCTCATAAAATAAGAATGTCATTCTGAATGATATTTTGTAGGTAATACCGATTTGGTTTCTGTATTAGTCCAATCTTAATAAAAAGATGTGGACTAAACAGTAACTCTTTCGGCATTTACCACTGTAACCAAATATTTTAGTTTGGACTAAAACATTTGTAACATTGGTATTACTTATTACCATTACAAAATGAAATGAAGAATCTATTTTATGCCAAAAGATTCTTCTCTTTATTTTTCTCGATTGCAAAGCACATCGGAAAAATTATCGCTCAGAATGACAAAAAAGAAAAATGAGCAGATATTTTATCGAAATAAAGTATGATGGAACAGACTACCACGGTTGGCAAATTCAACAAAATGCCCATTCCGTTCAGGCAGAGATAAACAACGCTTTATCTACTTTGCTGCAAGAAGAAATTATGGTAAGTGGTGCCGGAAGAACAGATACCGGTGTGCATGCTCAACAATTTTTTGCCCATTTCGACACCAATCAAAACTTTGATAAAGACCAGTTGATTTACAAACTCAACTATTTTTTACCACCAACTATTTCTTGCTCTTCCATTGTTCAAGTAATGGATACTGCTCATGCTCGTTATAGTGCTACAGAACGGACTTATGAATATTGGATTACTCCAACAAAAAACCCTTTTTTAAATCGTAAAGCTTATTATTTTCCTTATGCCTTAAATTTGGAGTTGATGAATGAAGCTACAACTGAATTATTAAATTATACCGATTTTTCTTGTTTCAGCAAAAGTAATACCGACACACTTACCAACGACTGTACAATTAATTTTGCTCGTTGGGAATTAAAAAATGATGGCATAATTTTTACCATTTCTGCCAATCGATTTTTAAGAAACATGGTAAGAGCCATCGTTGGAACTTTAATAGAAATTGGGCAACAACGGGTTACCATCGATGATTTTAAAAAAATAATTAATTCTAAAAACAGAAGTGAGGCTGGCGTATCGGTTCCTGCACATGGTTTGTATTTAACTCAAGTAAAATATCCAAAAGAAATTTTTAATCATTGATGTTAAACAATTACATTTTAAACGCAGAGTTCGCTGAGGTTTTACGCAGAGAATCGCAAAGTATAATTATTTTTGTACCTAAAAAGTTACGAAGTTTACTTACGAATACTTCCACTAAAAATCGGAGCAGGTTGTGTTGAGTAAATTTTGTTTTCTGTTATTGTTTTCTCAGCGTACCTCTGCGATTAATTTTCTCTGTGGTCTCTGTGGTTATTTATTTTTATGCGTAATATGATTATCATTAAACCATTCTCTCATTATTACACCAATCAATAATACTAATTCCTACTTTTGCAATCTTAAAAAACTAATCACAAAATGGCTAATGTTAGCGGAAAAGCATTCGATTATTCTTTGTTTAAAAGAATAATGACCTATGTAAAACCTTACCAAAGGATGTTTTACATTACCGCTATTTTAAGTGTTGTACTTGCCATTATTGCGTTGGTTCGTCCTTTATTAATTCAATATACCATTGATAATAATATTAAAGTTTTAGATGAAAAAGGGCTCTTTTGGATGACGATGTTATTAATCGGATTTTTAATTATCGAATCTGTTTTTCAATACTTTTTTACACTTTTAGGAAATCTAATAGGTCAAAATGTGATTAAAGATTTACGAAATCAAACCTTTGAACACGTTGTTAATTTTAAATTAAAATATTTTGATAAAACTCCCATCGGACAATTAGTAACCCGAACAGTTTCTGATATCGAAACGATTGCCGAAATGTTTTCGGATGGAATTTTAAACATTATTGGAGATTTATTAAAAATAGTTGCTGTTCTCATTTGTATGTTTTACATCAATTGGGATTTAGCTTTAATTACGCTTATTCCAATGCCTATCTTATTTATTGCTACCTCTATTTTTAAAAAAGCGATTAAAAAAGCATTCCAAGAAGTTAGAGAAGAGGTATCCCGGTTAAACACTTTCGTTCAAGAACACATTACGGGAATGTCTATCGTTCAAATTTTTAACAGAGAAGAAGTAGAAATGGAAGCTTTTTCTGAGATTAATAAAAAACATCGTGCAGCACATATCAGAACGGTGTGGGCTTATTCCATCTTTTTCCCTGTGGTAGAAATATTATCTGCCCTATCCTTAGCACTGATGGTTTGGTATGGGTTTAATGAAGTGGCATTAAAATATGCCACAGCAGGTGAAATATTTTCATTTACTTTTTTTATTTACATGCTTTATAAACCCATCCGACAATTGGCTGATCGGTTTAACTCGCTACAAATGGGAATGGTAAGCTCCGAACGTGTTTTTAAAGTGCTAGACACTATTTCTACCACAGAAAATAAGGGACATCAAAGCACTCAACATTTAAAAGGAAATATCGAATTTAAAAATGTTTCCTTTGCTTATATCAATGAAGATTGGGTGCTAAAAAATATTTCTTTTAAAATCAACAAAGGAGAAAGTATTGCATTGGTTGGTGCAACGGGAGCAGGAAAATCATCAATTATAAATTTATTAGGCAGGTACTACGAGATTAACAAAGGAGAAATACTCATAGATAATATCAATATCAATGAAATAGACTTACTAGAATTGAGAAAATTGATGTCAATTGTTTTGCAAGATGTTTTTCTTTTTTCAGATACCATTTTAAATAATATCACTTTATACAGCACTAATATTTCTGAAGAAACAGTAATTGAAGCTGCTAAAAAAATAGGCGCACACGATTTTATTTCTCAATTACCACTAGGCTATCAGTACGATGTGAAAGAAAGAGGAGCGATGTTGTCTGTTGGTCAGCGACAATTGATTTCTTTTATTCGAGCATATGTTCACCAACCCGAAATATTAATTTTAGATGAAGCAACTTCATCTATTGATAGTGAATCAGAAGAACTCATTAAACATGCGACCAATGTGTTGACAGAAAACAGAACTTCAATTATTGTTGCACATCGCTTATCCACCATAAAAAATGTGGATAGAATTTTAGTAATAGATAAAGGAGAAATTGTAGAAGAAGGAAGTCATCATGAATTACTAAAAAAGAATGGTTTTTATAAAAAATTGTATGATTATCAATTTGTAAGTCAAAATGAATAATACAATATATTTAAAGATTAAACGTAAATGAATTATTAATTTTACATTTCATGCAAAAAATAGTAGGCATATTATTACTGATAACCGTAGTAGTTTTTAGTTTTTCCTGTCGGAAAGATAATATTTCTACCGATTCATCGGATATGCTCAGTTTTTCTAATGATACCATACTTTTTGATACTGTATTTACCACTATGGGTTCTACTACTCAAAAGCTAAAATTGTACAACAACAGTAACAATACGATTATTATTTCTAGTATTTATGTTGAACAAGGAACCAACTCACAATTTAGAATTAATGTGGATGGTGTTTCTGGCAATATTCACAGTAATATTGAAATTGAAGGGCACGATAGTTTATTTATTTTTGCCGAAGTAACGATAGACCCCAACAACATTCTTTCACCTTTTGTTGTTACAGATAAAATTAATTTCATCACTAACGGAAATCACCAAACAGTTCAATTGGTTGCATGGGGGCAAAATGCTCATTATTATGTTGCCAATCAAACAGCAAATGGAGTGCCTATTGTTTATTTAGATAGAGGAACTTCACCTGGACCATTAGATTCCACTTGGATAAATGACAAACCATACGTAATTTACGGCGGTTATTTAACCTTGGATGGTGATGACAAACTAACTATTGAGGCTGGTGTTCGAGTGCATTTACATAATAATTCTGGAATTTGGGTTTACGAAAATGGTAATATTCAAGTAAATGGTACTTCATCTAATCCTGTAACTTTTCAGGGAACAAGACTCGAATATGCATGGCAAGATGTTCCTGGACAATGGGACAGAATATGGATTAACGAAGGAACTAGTGACAATGTTTTTAATTATGCCATTATTAAAAATGGTTTTATTGGAATACAGGCGGAAACCAATCCTTTTAACCCTGGTGCACCAACAAGTACTAACACCTTACGATTAAACAATTGTGAAATACATAATAATTCGGCAGCCGGAATTTTAGCTACTAACTATAAAATAACAGATACCAATTCAGTAATTTCCAATTCAGGTCAATTTAATTTATTGGTAAAAGGTGGAGGTGATTACCGATTTAATCATACAACGATTGCCAATTATTGGAGCGGTGGAAACAGGCAAACACCTGCTGTTTTTTTACAAAATTATTATACGGACGCTACTGGTGCAACACAAGTTAGAGATATTACTGCTGCCAATTTTTATAATTGTATCATTCATGGTGATAAAGATGTGGAATTTGATAAAGATGAACTGGCTCCCGGAACCATTAATTTCCTATTTGACCATTGCATTCTAAAAACTACCAACAGTACAGCAGGAGCAAATTATGTCAGTTTAATTTTAAATCCAACAGCAACTATTTTTGTAGATAAAACTTTGCATAATTATCATTTAGATGCGTCTTCTCCCGCAATTGGTGCAGGTGTTTATATAGGAGTAAATTCCGATCATGATGGAAATCCAAGAGACTTTGTCAACCCTGATTTAGGAGCTTTCGAGTATTAAAATTATCTAAATCTAACACTATGGCCTCTAGTTGCGTTAGCACTTAAATCCATTTTATAGCCTAACATGACTTCAAATCCTCCATTTCCACTGGAGGCAGTAGATAGTTCTGATAAATTAAAGTCATAACTGAATGCTAATTCAACACCATTCCATCCTAATCTACTTACAATATAAGCAGCATCTCCCCATCTTAAATAAGGGCCTAACGTAACATACATTGCATTGTGATAGTTGGTAAATTTTGAACTCTGTCGAAGACGATATTTAGCTTCCAATCCAATATCGAAATACTGATTAGCTCCTTGTTTTACAAATACAAAATTTGGTAAAACCGAAAATGGACTTCCAGTAACTGATGCACTACTTGTTCCTGAACCAATTTCTGCTCCTCCGTGAAAAGTGTATTTTTTAATCAATGGGCTAGACCCATTAAAAGCAACATCAGATGAGTTTAAATGGTATAAGGAAATCCCTGCAAAATACCTCGAATAATCAGTTGGAGAAAAATACCAATGAATACCAGTTGCAATATCTAAAAGACTTACAGCAGCTCCTCCTACTTTATCAACTGTTGCTATATCTTGATCAAAAGTTACTCCATTCCACTGCTCATCCCAAGTTAAACTACTGTAACTCATACTTCTTTGAACCATTCCTCCTTGAAACCCAACCGATAAAAAATGATTATTGTTTCCTCCACTAATATCCAAATGATACGCTAGTGCCAAACCATAGTTCATTGTTGACATTTTTGAATCTCCTGCATCATCTTTAAAAAAATTAATACCCAAACCAAACATACCTCCTTTCATTTTCTTTAAAACTGGAAAATCAACGGAAGCTGCAGAGGTAACAAATGGCTCACTTATCGAACCCCATTGACTTCTGTAATTCATTATTGCTCTTAAATCGCCATTATATATCCCAGCATTTGCAGGATTAAGTGTTAATGGTGATGAAAAAAATTGAGAAAAATGAACATCTTGTTGAGCAAATAAGTTAGTAGTTGAAACAACAATTAATAGTAGGATATTTTTTATCTTTTTCATAGTCTAGTTTCTTTTAATATTATCTAACTAAAGTTACGTTTCCTTTCAATTGTTTGGTACTGCTATCCAAAAAAGTAACGTTTAAATAATAAACAAAAACACCTGGATTTAATTCTTTTCCATTGTGTTTACCATCCCAACCTTCGGTTACGTCTGTAGTTTGAAATACGTCTTGCCCATATCTGTTATAGATGGTAAAATTCATCGATTTGATGACGATGGCACCTTTTACCAATAAGAAATCATTACTTCCATCTCCATTAGGAGAAAAAGCACTTGGCACTCCAATATTAAATGCAATATCAACATTTACCGTTACCGTATCACTTACTTGACATCCATATATATCAGTATAAGTAATAATGTAGGAATTGGTAGCTAAAGGTTGTATTACAGTAGTATTTTGGCAGATAGCACAACTTAAATCAGTTGTTGGACTCCAATTAAAAACTCCACCAGTTGTTGATAAAATATTTCCAGCAGTATCGGTAACAATTGCAGAAAGGTTGGCATCAGCACCAATCGTTATGGAGGTATCCATTCCAGCATTAATTACTGGTAATTGATGAATCGTAACCGTAGTAGAAGCATTTGAATTTCCATTCACATTACTTACAGATAATGTTACATTAAATATTCCAGTAGTATCATTCCAACAAACCGTGCCAGGATTTAATGCAGTTGAAGAACTTGGTGTTCCTCCAGGGAAAGTCCAATTAATAGTTGTTGGAGTTCCACCAGAGCCTCCATTGTAAGAAAAATCTATACAATTATTGATACAAACTTCACCATCAGCATCATCCATTGTTATACCAGCAGTAGGAGCAGCACATATGTTTACGGTTATCAAATTTGCCGTATATAAACTATCAGTTCCATACTGATTAGAAACAGTTAAAGATACATAATAGGTACCAGCAGTATTATAGCAGATAGTTCCTGGATTAGCACCAGAAGCAGTCGAAGGAGTTCCACCAGGAAAATACCATGACCAATTGGTAGGAGAACCTGTACTTAAGTTGGTAAACGTAATGCAATCCGTTTCACATAATATAGTTTGAGAAGCAGAAAAGTTGGCAGTAGGCGAACAATCATTAACAGTAATTGTATTAGAAGTGGTATCAAAAGAAGAACCATCATAAACAATAAGTTGAATGGTATAAGTTCCTGGATTATTATAGAAAACAGTATGTGGTCCTTGATTGATTGCTGTAGGAGGAGTAACCCCACCAATACCTGTTGAATCAAAATCCCATGCCCAAATAGTAACACCTGCTGAGGATGCATCGGTAAAAACAATTGAATCTCCTGCACAGATTATTGAACTACTCATGTTAAATGCAGCATTAACACTGGTACAGTTAATTACATTCACAACTATAGTGGTGTCATCAACTCCATTTGAATCCGTAACTGAAAGATTAATATTATAAGACCCTGTAGCAGCAAAAGAAACATTATGTGGTCCTTGAGTATTTGCTGTTGCAGGAATGCCTCCTGGGAAAGTCCAACTCCAACTGCTAATGCCAGAACCTGTGCTATTATCAGTAAATAAAATATCGCCACCAACGCAAATAGTTAAAGAATCTGGAATAAAGCTAGCTGTAGGAAAACCACAGTTATTAACAGTTATAGTTATTTGGTCAGTATTTTCACATCCATTTACATCAGTTCCAGTCACCGTATAGGTTAAAGTAGATACAGCAGGGAAAGGAACTCCATCAAC
>CAYHWX010000095.1:0-13706 GCA_964360245.1 uncultured Vicingus sp. | reverse complement strand
TAGATGTAGATTTTACCAACAAAGGGTTTCTCATCCCTAGGGTAGCTTTAACAGCTGCTAATGCTGCTGGACCTATTGCTGCACCTGCAACTTCGTTATTAGTTTATAACACAGCAACTGCTGGTGCTGCTCCCAACAATGTGCTACCAGGCTATTATTATTGGAATGGAACAAGATGGGTAGCTTTTGGTGGCTCAGGTGGATTAGATTGGAGTTTATTAGGAAATTCAGGAACTGTTGCTGGAACAAATTTTATAGGCACAACTGATGCTATTGACTGGGTTGTTAAAACAACTAATACAGAAAGGATGAGAGTATTGGCTGGTGGAAATGTAGGTATCGGGACTCCTTCACCAACCTACCAATTAACACTTGGTGGTACTGGTGGTGTATTTGGTGTAGAAAATACTGCTTCTTTTTCAGCAAAAAATTCGGGAGCTACCTATGAAACATATTTATGGCCTCGTTGGAGTGATAATATTATGTATCTGAACTACGGTTCATCAGGTTTTAATGTAAGAAATAACGGTTCGGTGAGTACAATGTTTATGACAAATGCAGGAAATGTAGGTGTTGGAGTCACGAATCCTGCATATAACTTAGAAGTAAATGGAACTTTTGGTTATGGTGATGGTACTGCAGGATCCTATCGCTCAAGAACGGAAACAAGAAACGATGCTGGACAAATAGCCTCCCAATCTGGATTTTACCAAACATCTGCTCCAGCTCCTGCTGCCAATTGGCCTGTGGGGGCAGCAAGTTGGTGGCATCTGATTGACATTCGTCACTCTAATAATGCTAACAATTATGCACTTCAAATTGCGGGTAGTTTTTTTGACCAAAATTTATATTTCCGTAAAACGAATGGATCAGCCAATACAGCATGGAGTCAACTCCTAACGACAACTTCTGCTAGCACTGGCTATATTCAAAATCAATTTGCTGGAGCTCAAACTCCTGCTGACCACTGGGTGTCTGGAAGTAGTAGAGCTTCTGAGGTTTATGCTGCTAACTGGTTTCGAGTTGATGGTGGTGGTGGAATCTACTGGCAATCCTATGGAGGTGGATGGTACATGCAAGATGCAACATGGGTTAGGGGTTATAACGGAAAAAGCCTTTGGATGGGAGTTGGTTTAATTGGTGGAGATGGAGGACTTACCATTGGTTATGGTGGAGCTAGCCCGCCAGCAAATGGAGGGTTAATATCTGGAAATGTTGGTATTGGTATTAATCCACCTATCTGTAAGTTACACGTACAAGCTGATGGGGATAATATTCCTGTTATTTTTGGAAAGAACACGAATGTCTCAGGAGGAACTACCTCTTTTGGTGTAAGAGGCGAATCTGCTTCTACAGGATTAGGCTCTGCTGGAGTAAGTGGAGTGTCAACCAATTCTAGTTCAAATGAGATAGGAGTAGTTGGCGACTATTCTCTTTGGGGAGCTTCTGTATTTGGATTAGCGTGGGCTGCAGCTTATACTGATATGCCTACTACTAGAGATTATGGTGTTTTTGCAACTGTACATTTTGGTACTGCTTCAGGAGTTTATTCAGATGGTTCTGGTTCTGCATACGCTTTTTATGGAGTAGGAAATTATGCTGTTACTGGTGCAAAATCTGCGTCCGTTCCTACATCAAAAGGAAATCAATTGGTTTATTCTACAGAAAGCCCTGAAATGTGGTTTGAGGACATAGGAAATAGTAAACTTGTAAATGGGGAAGCAATCGTTGAATTAGACGCATTGTTTATGGAAACAGTAAAAATAGATGCCGAACATCCATTACAAGTATTTATTCAAGAAAATGGAGATTGCAATGGTGTTTATGTGCTAAAAGAAAATAATCGCTTTATTGTAAAAGAAAAAAATGGAGGACATTCTAATGTTGAATTCTCTTATCGGGTTTTAGCCAAGAGAAGATTCTACGAAGATCATCGATTTGGAGTGGATATGAATCAGCCTTTTGGAAATAATATTCAAAATGCTAAATATGTTACACCTACAACTCAAGATCCTAATGAAATGAAGCAGTTTGTGGAGCGTATTACCGCACAAAAAGAAGCAGCATATCAACAGGAGCAAGGAGCTAAGAAGGAAGCTACAATTTTAAATAACATTGTAGGTGCAGGAGAAAACAAACTGGCAGGAAATACTCCAAAACCTGAAGAGCCTGTAATCATCAGCCAACCAATAGAAATCAAATCCGAAAATACGATGGATAAGATTGAAAAATTGAATAACGAAATGCCTAAGTGAGGTTTAAAATTTTATTTGGGTAGTTAATTTTTTGCACTTTAACCATAGTATTGTGATTTCCCAAAAAATCAATATTAATTTTGGCTATCTTTCATAGTGGTTTCTTGGGGTTGGAAAAAATTGTAATTGTATTGGATGATTTGAATAAATTCTGATTCAATTTCTTGAATGATTTGAGCAGTTAGCAACATTGTTTTTTGGTCGTACAAAAACTGCTTGGTGGAAGTATGTTTATCATTGTCGAAATATTTAATAGCTAATACATTTCCAATTTCGTCATAACTATATTCTTCGGTTGTTTTTTTGTTTTCTGCAATGTTAGAAAAGAAGTGTTTTTTTGAAAGACGACCTTTTTCATCGTACTCGTAGGTTGTTTTTTGTTTATTACTTCCGATAATAAATTTGGCATATTCTTCAATTAAATAACCGTATTCATTATAAATATTAGTCTGTTCTTTAAAGATTTTTCCATAACCATTGTAAAAGATTTTTTTAAACTGGGTATCGCTTAATTTTTGATACGAAAAACTATCCGAAACAATAATGTAATTTTTATTAAGCTCAAATTTATTTTTCGACTCAAACTTATTTTCATCTCTACAATAGGTCTGCAAAATGATGTTTTCTAAACTATCATAAGAATAATGGTAAGAATAATAGCCATAACTATCACTTTTTCGGGTTATTGTTATTTTCCCTTTATCATTATAGGTGTATGAAATTAAGGTAGAATCTTTTAATCCTACTTTTAAATAAGACGAAAATTGAGCTTTTAATGTCCCATTTTCATTAAATTGATAGCTGTAATCCAACCCTTTTGAGCGAATAATATCTTTTACTTTTTTAGAAGAAATAGATCCTGTAATAGATTTTATTTTATTGGTTTTAACAAACTCCATATTAAAAAAAGGAAGGTCGCTAAACAATGGCTGGTTAATATCCAAAATTTGTGAATGACTAGTAAACGCATAACAAAGAAGCACCAGAAAAATAAAATAATTACGATTCATCAATATAAAGTCTTCAATCAAATGTTTAATTGCAATAATATTCAATTGAAATAAGGTGTCAAAAAGCTTTTAATATTATTATTAACGGTGTGATGTTTGAAAATCGAATTGTATTACTTCTTTATATACCTTTTCAATTCCTTCTTGAAGATCTATTTTATGTCTCCACCCTAATTGGTTAATCTTAGTAACGTCTAATAATTTTTTAGGTGTTCCATCGGGTTTGGAAAGGTCAAAAGTAAGCTCTCCAGAAAAACCTACAATTTTTTTAATGAGCAAGGCAAGGTTTTTAATGGTGATGTCGGTTCCAGTTCCAATATTCACCAATTGTTCTTCGTTGTAATTTTGCATTAAAAAAATACAAGCTTCGGCTAAATCATCAACGTGTAAAAATTCTCTCATGGGTGAGCCTGTTCCCCATAATTCTACAGTGTTATCTCCATTAATTTTTGCAGTATGAAACTTTCTAATTAAAGCAGGTAAAACGTGCGAATTTTTTAAATCATAATTGTCGTTAGGTCCATATAAATTGGTTGGCATAGCAGAAATAAAATTACAATTATATTGATCTCGGTATGCTTCACACATTTTAATTCCTGCAATTTTTGCAATGGCATAAGGTTCGTTGCTGTATTCTAATGTATTAGTTAATAAATATTCTTCTTTTAAGGGTTGAGGAGCCATTTTTGGGTAAATACAAGAGGAACCTAAAAACAACAGTTTAGTTACCTTGTTAGTGTAAGCAGCATGAATAATATTAGTTTCAATCATTAAATTTTGATAGATAAAATCTGCTCGATACGTATTGTTGGCAAGAATTCCACCAACTTTTGCTGCTGCTAAAAACACATAAGCTGGTTTTTCTATTTCAAAGAAATCGTTAACATCCTGTTGGTTTAATAAGTTAAGTTCAGCAGATGTTTTTAAGATAAAGTTAGTAAACCCATCAGCTTTAAGTTTTCTGAGGATAGAAGAACCAACCATGCCTCGATGACCTGCAATATAAATTTTATCGGATTTATTCATTGTACTTTAAAACATCATGTCCGCCTTCTAGGAGGTATTTATCTCGTTCAAACAATTTAAGGTCTGCTTTTACCATGTCTTTTACTATAGATTTTAAATCATGTTTTGCAACCCAGCCTAAGTTTTTCTTTGCTTTTGATGGATCACCAATCAATAAATCAACTTCTGTTGGTCTAAAATAGTTGGAATCAATTTCTACTAACACATTTCCTGTTGCTTTATCTATTCCTTTTTCATTTATATCTTTTCCTTCCCATATCATATTAATACCAACTTCATTAAATGCCATGGTTATAAAATCTCTTACTGATGTAGTTTTGCCAGTAGCCAACACATAATCTTCTGCTTTTTCTTGCTGAAGCATTAACCACATTCCTTCTACATAATCTTTTGCATGTCCCCAATCTCTTTTTGCATCAATGTTTCCTAAAAATATTTTCTTTTGTAATCCTAATTTTATTTTAGCCACACCTCTCGTAATTTTTCGAGTTACAAAAGTTTCACCTCTAAGTGGACTTTCATGATTAAATAAAATGCCATTACAGGCATATATACCATAAGCTTCCCGATAGTTTTTTACTATCCAAAAAGCATATAATTTTGCGACAGCGTATGGACTTCTTGGATAAAATGGAGTTGTCTCCGATTGTGGAACTTCTTGTACTTTACCATACAATTCGGAGGTAGAGGCTTGATAAAATCTAGTTTTATTTTCTAATCCCAAAATACGAATAGCCTCTAATAAACGCAATGCACCAGTGCCATCTGCATTAGCAGTATATTCAGGAGTTTCGAATGAAACCTGTACATGCGACATAGCAGCTAAATTGTATATTTCATCTGGTTGAACTTGTTGAACTATTCTAATCAAGTTTGTAGAATCCGTCATATCGCCATAATGAAGAAAGAATTTTACATTTTCTTCGTGAAGGTCAGTATATAAATGGTCTATTCGGTCCGTGTTAAATAAAGAACTTCTCCTTTTTATACCATGAACTTCGTATCCTTTTTTTAAAAGAAATTCTGCAAGATATGCACCATCTTGTCCTGTTACGCCTGTAATTAATGCTACTTTATTCATAGAATTTGTTTGTACAATAATACGAATAATAGAAAGAAAAGGAGGATTAATAGTACAAAAAAAGAGTTCCATTATTGTTGGAACTCTTTTAAGATTAATGAAAATATATACTATTTATTCTTCTTCTTCGTAATCAAAAAATACTTGCGACATATCTCTGTATTCCATTGAATTGGAAGGGAAATTTTTAACATAAACTTGTAAAAGTCTTGTATTTTCATCATAAAAAATAGGCAAAATTACTGCGTCGTCAACGGCAACTTGATCAGCTTGTTTAAAAAAATCATACCTTTTAGCATCATCAACTTCTCTTAATGCGATGTTAAATAAAGAGTCGAATTTAGAACTTTGGTAACGCATAGAGTTAATGTATGCTTTTGTAGATAAATCTGCAGGGACATGGTCTCCATACAATAAATTTAAGAAATTTTCAGGATCTGGATAATCTGCCACCCATCCTGCTCTCCACATTAAGGCTTTACCAGTTTCTAAATTTTCTAATTGTTGAGCAAATTGCATTTGTTCAATTTTAATATTTATTCCCAAGTTTTCATTCAACATTTTTTGAACAACTTCGGCTATTTGAACGTTTCTGTCTCCACCACCTGAGTTAATTTGCAATGTTACTTCTGGAAATCCTTTACCATTTGGATATCCAGCTTTTTTTAGATGTTCTTTTGCTTTTTCAGGAGAGAATTCATACCCTTTTACTTCCTCATAATTATATCCTTTAAATGGAGGTACAATTCCATAAACCGCAGGTCTTCCTTCTCCTTGTAAAGTATAGGTAACAATAGATTCTTTGTCAACGGCATAATTAAAAGCTTTTCTAACATCAATATTATCAAAAGGAGGTAATTTATGTTGAAAACCTAAATATTCAATACTTAAAGCTGGAACAACTTGCATAACATAAGGTCTATTTCCACCTTTTTTAGCGTCTTCTAATTCTCCAACAACATCATCAATCATTTCTAGTGGTAAACGGAAGACCATGTCTAAGTTTCCTTTTTTAAATTCTAATAACTCCGCTTTTTTCTCTTTATTGAAAGAAAATTTAAGACCATCTAAATAAGGTAGTTTATTTCCAAATTCATCAAATCCCCAATAATCAGGATTACTTTCTAAAATTACTGTTTCGGATTCTTTTATTTTTTTAACTCTAAAAGCACCTGTGCCTACACAATTAATTCTCATTTCATTGCCATAAATATCAACAGCTTCTTTTGGATATACGAAACATGCATTATGACTCACAATGTTTAAAAATCCTGCAAATGAATAATTCAAATCAATTTGAAGTGTGTAATCATCAATAACTTTAATACCAGAAACACCACCAACTAATGGTTTTTTCTTAGAGTTTGATTCATAATATTCATTAGCACCTTTAACTTTATCTTTAAATAACCAATACATTTGGTTGTCGGGTGCACCTACACAAATTCTATCAAAGCAATATTTAAAATCTGAGGCTTTTACTTCTCTTCCTTTGCCATCTTTAAAACAAGTATTGTCATGAAATTTAACTCCTTTTTTGATGTGAAAAGTATAGGAAGTTGCGTCATCATTAATTTCCCATTTTTCAGCCAAAGAAGGCAAAACACTAAGATCCTCTTGATCTAATTTTACCAATCCCTCATAAATTTGACTAGCAATTCGATTTTCTAAAGCCATCGTAACATTTAAAGGGTATAAGCTCTTAAAATCTTCTGTTTCGTTCATTTTAAAAACACCACCATATTTTACGTTGCCTTTAGCAATTTTATTGTTCTTATTGCCATTGTTATCGTCTCCTCCACAGCTAGATAATACTACTGTAGCTCCAATTAATAAATAGATTAATTTTTTCATGTTGTCTTTTTATTTCTTTTCTTAATTTACAAATATAGTTATTACCGTAAAATATCCTAAATAAAGTTGTTTAAAGTAGTATAAAAATAAAATAAATATAAATATTTCTGATAAATATTGGAATATTATTCGATAAATGAGAATATTCCTTTTAATTTAAATGAATTTTATTTTAATAATTAATTAGGTTTTAAGTTATTATAGTGCTTTTTAACAAATCGTATCTTTGTTATATCTGTAAAAAAAATTTGAAAAGATTAGTAAGTATATTATTGTTAATCATTATCTCCACATTTAAGTATGTAGAGGCACAAGATATTACCAATAAACGATTAAAAAATTTGTATGTAATTAGTGATACTATTTTTATTGATAGCTTAAGTATTGTGCCCAATTCTGATTTAATTTTTCTTGACAATAAGTTGTTAGATAGGGCAAGTTACGAAATAGATTATTCCAAAGGAGTACTTATTTCAAAAGAAAATTTTATGAAGGGTAAAACGGTGGTATTAACATACAGTGTGTTTCCTTTTTCTTTTGAAAAATCTTTTGAACATAAAAAAATTACTACCATAGAAACTTATGGCGAAGCATCAAAAAATCCTTTTATGTATGAATATTCTGCAGAAAATGAAGATATTTTTTACCTTAATGGGTTGAATAAAAGTGGAAGCATTTCAAGAGGAGTGATGTTTGGAAATAATCAGGATTTGTCCGTTAATTCCAGTTTAAATTTACAACTCTCAGGAAAATTGAGTGATAATATAAGCTTACTTGCTAGTATTTCAGATGACAACATTCCTATTCAAGCAGAAGGAAATACTCAGCAATTGCAAGAGTTTGACCGAGTTTTTATTCAATTATATAGCGATAGCTGGAAATTGACTGCTGGAGATTTTTATTTACAACGACCTAAAAGTTATTTTATGAATTTTAATAAAAAAGCAAAGGGTGGAAGTTTTGAAATTAAAATGCAAACCAGCAAAAAAGATGAATTTAATACTTTTAGACCAACCATTAGTGCAGCTGTTTCAAAAGGAAAATTTGCGAGAAACAATATCAATGGTGTGGAAGGAAATCAAGGACCATACCGCTTAAAAGGAAGCGAAAATGAGGCATTTATTATTATTTTGTCGGGAACAGAAAAAATTTACGTTGATGGTAAATTAATGGAAAGAGGAAATGAGTTCGATTATATTATTGATTATAATACTGCAGAACTTACATTTACTACCAATAAACTAATAACAAAAGACTCGAGAATAGTTGCAGAATATCAATATTCGGATAAAAATTATGCGAGGTCGTTGGCGCAGTTTGGAAGTGATTATGAAAGTAAAAAGTTGAAACTAAGATTGAATGTTTTTTCTGAACAAGACGCTAAAAATCAACCTCTGCAACAAGAATTAAACGATACTGAAAAATTATTGTTAGCAAACATTGGCGATAGTTTGCAGTTGGCATTAATTCCTCACGTTAACTTAGTTGAATTTTCTGAAAATATTGTTCTTTACAAAGTAGTGGATACGCTAGGTTATAATCCCGTGTATGTTTATTCCACTAATCCAGATAGTGCTATGTATCAGTTGGGGTTTACTTATTTAGGGACTAATAAAGGGAACTATAAACAAATTCAAAGTTCTGCTAATGGTAAAGTGTATGAATGGGTGTTGCCAATAGCTGGAGTTCCTCAAGGAGAATATGAGCCTGTTGTTTTATTGATAACTCCAAAAATTAAACAAATGGCAACTTTTGGTGGAGAATATAACTTTACTAAAGAGTCTTTTTTAACATGGGAAGGAGGGGTTTCTAAAAATGATTTGAATGCTTTTTCTAGCAAAGACAGTGAGGATGATATTGGTTATGCGTTTAAATTAAATTCAAACAATAAGATAAAATTAACTAATAATGAAGTGCCATGGAAATTAAAAATTGGTACAGGTTATGAATTTGTTGAACAATATTTTTCTCCTATTGAGCGGTATCGATCTGTAGAATTTGAGCGTGATTGGAATATTTCAAATGTTGTATTCAATTCAGACCAACATATTTTTAGTGTTTATGGAGGTTTTGAAAAACAAAAAAAAGCCGATTTTTTATATACTGTTGGGATTCTAAAAAACGAAGGAGAATATGATGGATTAAAAAATGAGTTGTTTATTACGTATCAATTAAAGGGATTTATTTTTAAAGGAGATGGAAGCTTTTTAACATCACAAGGGATTAGCAACACTCAATTTAGCAAGCATAAAGGAATCTTGTCTAAAGGCTTAGGGTGGCTAGTTATAGGTGTTGGTGAAGAAACGGAGCAGAATAAATTTTACATCAATCAATCTGATTCTCTTCAAGCAAATAGTTTTGAATTTTTTTCTTGGAATACTTTTATTCATAATGCAGATACTACTATTAATAAATTTATGTTAAGTTATACCCAACGGGAAGATAATACTCCTCTAATCAATGATTTTAATGCTTTAACCCGAGCCGAGGATATCACTTTTTCTTTAGGAATTTTTAAAAATACCAATCACAAATTTAGAAGTAATATAACTTACAGAAAGCTCGACATTCTATCTCCAACCCTCACCTTATTAAATCCAGATGAAAACATTTTGGCTATGGTTGAATATGTTTCAACAATATTAAAAAGTGCAATAACTTCCAATACCTACTATGAGGTCGGTTCTGGTTTAGAAGTTAAAAAAGAATTTGCCTTTGTAGAAGTTCAACCCGGACAAGGAACTCATGCTTATATTGGCGATTTAAATGGAAATGGAGTTAAAGATTTAAATGAATTTGAGATTGCTGCATTTCAGGATCAGGCAACTTTTATTAAAATATATACTCCAACTAACGAATATGTAAGAACTTACACCAATCAATTTAATCAAGGAATATTTTTAAATCCAGAAACAAAATGGGGAAATGAAAAAGGAGTAAAAAAATTAATAGCACGATTTTCTAATCGTACCAATTATAGGGTAAGTCGAAAAGTTTCGGATAAGTTGGATTACTTTAATCCATTTATCGGGAATATTGAAGATACCAGTTTAGTTACCCTTAATTTGGGACTATTAAATACCATATATTTTAACAGAACAGGAACTAAGTTTGGAACAGATTTTACTTTTCAGGACAATAGAGATAGATCATTGTTAACTAATACTATTGAATCTAGAAGAAATGTAAGTAGGGCATTAAAAACTAGGTGGAATATCACAAGAGTTTATACGTTTAATCTTTTGTTGTTAAATGGTGAAAAAGCCAGTATTTCTGAATTCTTTAACAATCGAAATTATCAATTACAATTAATGGAAGTAGAGCCAAAATTTAGTATTCAACCTAATGCTAAATTTAGAGCAAGCATTTTATATAATTATAAAGAAAAATTGAATGTTGAAATGTATGGTGGTGAAGAATTAGTGAGTCAAAAAGTTGGTGGAGAGTTAAGGTATAACATTCCTTCAAAAGGAAGTTTTAGAGCAGGGTTTAATTATATTGAAAATCAGTTTCCAATCACTAACAATGCTTCGTTATCTTATGAAATGTTGGAAGGGTTGCAAGTAGGAGCAAATATGACTTGGGAACTTACTTACCAACAAAATTTATCTCAGTATATGCAGTTGAGTGTAAATTATAATGGAAGGAAATCTGAAGATTCACCAATAATTCATGTTGGAGGGGTGCAAATTAGAGCTTTCTTTTAAGGAGGTTACTCTATTTTAGGAGCATTTTTTTTCTTATTGGAAGTGCTATAAAATCTTACACCAACCATTAATTCATGAGTACCATCACTGTAATTTTTTATGTTAGTGGTGGTAAAATCATGAGCATAGGCAATGGTAAAACTGTTGTTAATAATATAACCAATGGAGGCAGTAATGGCATCTTTGTCTCTGTAAGTTCCGGAAATCCATAGCATATCTTTATAAATAATTCGAACTGTACTTTCAAATTGCACGGGAGTTGGACTTACATATTTTACAAAAACAATTGGTTCAACAGTAAAATCTTCAGTTGCATGAATTCTATATCCTCCTGTTAAAAAAAAGTGAGAAGGTAAAGTTCCTGTTGGGTTTTGTCCTTCTTCAAAAAACTTAACTTTTGTGTTTAATAATTGTGGTGCTGAAAATCCAAAATAGTAATTTTTGTGATAAAGATACATGCCAAAGCCAGCATCAGGTACTAAATCTGATTCAACTCCATTAATTATTAAAGCATCATCCGCTTCTCGAAGTGTAATTTTTGAACCGTCTATCATAAATTGTAAAATCCCTGCATTAATTCCCAACGAAAGTTTTAAAGATTCATTCAGTTTTAAATGATAAGCGTAAGACAAATTAAAGCCTGTTCTTCTGGTAGGTCCCACTATGTCAGTGAATAAATATCCGCCTAGCCCCATTTTTGAATTTTTTGTAGGTCCATGAACACTTAATGTATATGTTCTTGGTGCATCGGTAATGCCTTCCCATTGATAACGGTGGGTAGAAACACCTTCAAAATAACCTCTACTACCAGCAACAGCAGGATTAATTAAAAAATCATTTAAAAAGTATTGACTAAAATGAGGCAGTTGTTGCGAATATAAACTGCTTCCACAAAAAAGTATAAATGATATGATGAGTATTTTTTTCATAGTTAAATGCTACTTAAAGCTACCTTAAAATAGTTAATGGACCAGTAAAAGGCTTTATTGTTTCTTCATGCAAATCTATAATATAATAATAGGTTCCAATTGGCAATTCCTTACCATTGTACTTTCCTTCCCAATCTTGTTGGTAACCATCAGCATGGAATAACAATTCACCCCATCGGTTATAAATTTCAACCACATTATTTGGATATTCTTCAATAAAATCAATAATCCAGAAATCATTTTTACCATCACCATTTGGTGAAATTCCATCTGGGAATTTAATAGTTGGTAATACAGTGATAACTACACTATCAATTGCAACACAACCGTTTGGAGAAGTTACAGTTACATAATAAGTTGTAGTAATCTCTGGAGTTGCAACAGGGTTAGAAATTGTAGAATCACTTAATCCAGTTCCTGGAGACCAAGCATAAGTTCCTCCTCCTGTAGCATTTAATGTAGTACTTGTATTTTCAAAAATAGTAACATCAGGTCCAGCGTTTGCAAGAGGTAAAGGATCAACAGTAATACATACGGTATCAATATCTATACATGCTCCATTTACTTGGTAGGCATAACAACTAACGCCGCTAACACTAGGAGTTACTGAAATTCCATTGGTTGTTCCCAATGATATCATTCCTGGTAACTCGAACCATTCAACACTCGTGAAATTACCAGTTGGTGTTCCAATTAAATTAACACTGGCATTTAAACAAATAGTAACATCGTTCCCTGCATCAGCTATTATCGTGTCAACTGCACCAATATTTATACTATCTGTTATACTACAACCATTACCATCAGTTATAACAACATAATTTAATCCAAAACATAATCCTGCTTCTGTTGGAAGCCCAGGTAAGCCACTACCATTCCATTCGTAGGTGTATGAACCAGTTCCACCAGTTGGCGTAACTGTTGCACTACCATCACATACATCAATACAGGAAACATCAGTTGTAGTATCGGTTACAGTAATTTGCGTTGGTTGGGTGATAATAACACTATCAACAACTGTACAATTATTACTATCGGTAACTGTCACTATGTAAGTTCCATCACATAAATTGGTGATAGAATCTAAAAGTAAAGGACCTGGAGTCCAACTGTAAGTATAAGGAGCAGTTCCTCCAAAACCACTAGCAACTGCCCATCCATCACATATTCCGTTACACAAAATGTTACTAGAACTAAGATTAACAAATAGTTCATCTGGCTCTGTAACGCTATCCATAGCTACACCAATACATCCAAGGCTATCAGTAACAGATAAGCTATATAACCCTTCACACAAGTTGGTAATGATTGGAGTAGAACCACTTGGATTCCATAAGTAGGTATAAGGAGGTGTTCCTCCAATTGGTGCAGAAGATATTTGACCATCACACATACCATAACAACTTATGTTAGTTACTGTAGTATTTGGATCAGGGGCATTGGTATTGCTTAATGGGAAATTAAAATTAGCGGTACATCCTGTTGCATCAGTTATTTCAAGAGAGTAAGCTCCTGCACACAAATTAATTATAGAAGCAGTTACTGGCTGAGGTAGTGGAGGTGCAACAGGTGTCGTCCATAAAAAAGTATAAGACGCAGTTCCTCCAGTTGGAGCAACAGTGATAACTCCATCGCACAATCCGCAAGCAGGAGTAGTCAATATTTCATTTGCCAAAATAGGGGTTGGTTCAGTAAGCACAATGGTATCAAATGCAGTACAGCCGTTATCATCTGTAACAGTAACAATATATGTTCCAGCACATAATCCTGTGGCAATTTGTGTAGTTTGAACAGGAGTTGTATTCCAAGAGTAAAAATAGTTTGGTGTTCCACCTATTGCATTT
>CAYHWX010000094.1:0-13707 GCA_964360245.1 uncultured Vicingus sp. | reverse complement strand
ATTTGGTAAAATAGGCTCATTACTCGCTCACTTAACTGTTTGCTCCAAATCACTTTTCCGGTATTGCTTATTAAGTAAATGGTATTTGCATCGTCTTGCACGATTATTTCCTTCGAATTGGTAATATGGTTGATGACCAATTGTGGTGTAGCACTAATAGTAGAATCTAATTCTAACTCCCACAACGAACTAGTTTCTTGTTTATAAACGGGATTATATTTTAAGAAAATGGTATTGTAAAAAAGATTATTTTTTTCGGCAGTGACTTGAAAAGCAACTGCTTCAAATTTTCTAAATAATTCTATTTTTTCATCTATCATTGGCAAAAAATCTGCTGCACCATAAGCTTTGTATAAATTGGTGGAACGAGCGATGTTGTTGTAAATAAAAATAGTACTACTAGAAGAAAGATTGTCGTAAAATTCTTTAAAATTTTCATTAGCACTCAATACTTTTTTAGTGCTATAGTTGGTGATAAAAGCCTGTAAAGAATTTTCGCTGTTTCCAAAAACAACATAATTATCAACAATGGTGTAATAATTTTTTTCGAAATCGGTAAATGGTTTACCTAATAAATTGCTAAACAAATTAGGAATGTTCAATTGTTTAATGGTATAACCATTAAACTCCATGGGTTGAACAACGATATCGGAAATTATTTTTTTGGATATAGCCGATAAAGTTTCTTTGGTTTTCTCTATTTCATTCGATTTAAAAATAACAAATCGATTGTTTAATAGTACATCTGATTGCGATTCGGTTATTACTAATGCTAGCTCGTTACCTATGTTTGAAAGAAAAGTTGCTTCTAAATCGATACCATAAGTGGAGGCTAATTCATCTAGGTATTTTTGGTAATTAAAATAGAGTTGCTCACTTTTTAACAGTTTTATGCGATTCGCAAAAAATTCTTTCGAATTACTTAATCCATAATAATAAATAAAGGAGGTGTTGGATGGAATAATGGATAATAGTTCCATTTCTTGTGGTTTTTGCCCTTTAAAAAGATTGATGGAATAATTATCCACATCGTTGGTAAAACTAAATCCACTCAACGTAAACGAATTGGGTTTAATACTCACATCAAGTTCTGTCCAACCCGTATAATTTTCAAAATTTGATAAGTACGTTTTGGTAGATTTATTTACATATTGAGTAATTATCTTAGAAAAATATTTGGTATTGATAAACAAATTTCCATCTTCTGATTGTCCAGAAGTGTTAATGACCTTATTAAAAGTAGGGTCGCTTAATAAGTTATTACTGGAATTTAGTTGCCGAACAACATCTTCAATTAATACATTGCTATAACTAAATACTAATGCGTTTTTATAGATAACCAAAGAAATTTTATCGGTATTGTTGGTTGAAATGGTATAAATTGTTGCACCATCATATGCTCGGCTTTCGGTATTTTTTCGGGTAACATTTTTTATTTTTTGTATTAAATCACTTTCAGTTACATCGGCAACAATAGGAAGGTAAAAAATAAAATCAAAATTATTTGCACCCGACAGATGGATTGAGCTTAATATTGGTGTGTTGTTAAACAATGGAGCAAAAGGTCCACTTAATAAAGAATCTAAATAATGTAATTGATTTTTAACTTTTAATGCGGTAGATGTATTGGCAACCAATTCTTCCCAAATAATATTGGAAGAAGCTATTTTGTTGTAGATGGCATTAAAATTATTTTCTTTTATGATTACCGCTGCGTTGATTGGAATAGCCTCAAAAGTAGTTTTATTAACAGGTTCTTTTATGTTTTTATAAAAGTTGTAAGCAATAATGCTTACCGCTATCATCAATAAAATAAACAGACCTAAAAGAATTTTTTTTGTCATGGAACTGAAACGCCTAAAATTAAAACCTAAAATTAAGCGGTATCAAGAAGCTAAAATAGTGCTATTTTATAAAGAATTAACAATAGTAAGTTAATAGGAAATTAATCAATTATTGATAGAAATAAAATGCAAAATAGCCAATCGGTAAGCGTTTAAACCCAATCCTGCAATTACTCCAATACAATTTTTTGCCATTAAGGAAACGTGTCGATATTCTTCGCGAGCATAAACATTAGAAATATGAACTTCTATTACGGGAGTTTCAATTCCAGCAATAGCATCAGCAATTCCGATGGAAGTATGCGTGTATGCTCCTGCATTCATAACAATAGCATCAAAATTAAATCCAACTTCATGTAATTTGTTAATGAGTTCGCCTTCTACATTGCTTTGAAAATAACTGAGTTCAACGGTTGGAAATTCAATTTGTAAATCTTTAAAAAAATCATCAAAAGAAGAATTGCCATAAATGCTTGGCTCTCTTTTACCGAGTAGATTTAAATTGGGCCCGTTAATAATTAGTATTTTCATCTCAATTTGATATAAAGCAAAGATATATATTTGTAAGTAAATGAATTGGGTATCGACCATAAAAGGATTTAAAAATTATTTACAATTAGAACGCTCGTTGTCTAAAAATTCTATCGAAGCCTATTTGCATGATGTAGAAAAATTATTTCAATTTTTAGAGTTAAAAGGAATAGTCCTTCCGCCAGAAAAAGTAGCACAAAAACACATTGAAGAATTTTTGATGTGGATTAGTGAGTTAGGATTAAATGCCCGTTCTCAAGCCAGAATATTATCTGGTTTAAAAGCTTTCTATAAATATTTAATGATGGAAGATATTATAGATAATTCTCCAGCAGAATTAATAGAATCTCCTAAAATTGGGCGAAAATTACCTGAAGTTTTAAGTATTGAAGAAATTAATGAAGTAATAAGTACCATTGATTTAAGTAAGCCCGAAGGCGAACGAAATAAAGCAATGTTAGAAACCCTTTACAGTTGTGGTTTGCGTGTTACAGAGTTGATTAATTTAAAATTATCTAATTTATTGTTGGACGAAGGTTTTGTGCGTGTGGTAGGAAAAGGCGATAAAGAACGAATTACTCCAATAGGAAGTATTGCCATAAAACAAATTAAAATTTATGTAGCGAGTAAACGCAATCACATGAATAACATTGATAAAAAAAGTGAGGATATTTTGTTTTTAAACCGCAGAGGAAAACAATTAACGCGGGTAATGATTTTTACCATCATAAAAAATTTAGCTCAAAAAGCTGGAATTAAAAAAATAATTAGTCCACATACTTTCCGACATTCTTTTGCCACCCATTTGGTGGAAGGTGGAGCAGATTTAAGAGCTGTTCAAGAAATGTTAGGGCACGAATCCATCACCACTACCGAAATTTATACACATTTGGATAGAGAATACCTGCGACAAGCTATTTTAGATTTTCATCCGAGAGGTAAATAGTTTTGTCATCTTGAGCTTGTCGAAGGATTGTTTGTGAATCTAAATAGATATCTTTTTTTTTATTAATTTAGGTGCAAACTTTATATGATGAAACTCTTACAACATTTCTTTTTGGTTGTTTTGCTTTTTGCAACAACTATGTCTTATTCTCAAGAAGAAGAAAAAATGAAAAAAGAAAAACCTGAATTTAAAAGACATGAAATAAGGATAATTATGGAGAATTTTTTTGGCAATAAAGAAGCCCTAGATAATTATCAAATTTGGAATTCAGCTAATTTTAGTAACACTGGGACGTATGAATTTTACAATAACAAATTTATATATGGTTTAGGATATAACTTTAATTTTAAAAACTTTGGAATAAGGACAAAAGGATTTTATAGTAATTATGATGAAACTTATTTTGATTCTTGGAAACAAGAAAATATTTCAAGTGCAGAATTATTAAGACTAACACTTGGATTAAATTATCAAAAACATTTTGAAAATGTTACATTGTTCTTTGGGGTTGATATAAGTTATTTTAAAATAAATCTGGAGCAAACTCTACTAAGTACAAATCCATCATCATATCCTGATACTCATCAATATACGAATTATAAAGGTACTGGTATTGAACCTTTGGTTGGGTTTAGGTATTTTATTACAGAACACTTTTCTTTTAGTTCTGAAATAAGATTTATTAGAGATGCTTATAAAGGAAATACATTAATAACATATAGCAATTCATTTGGTGGATTACCACCTGATTATGAATTAGACTTTGAAGGTTCCCATTCTAAATTAGGTCCAAATGGTTCTATTTCTTTAAATGTTCATTTTTAATGGTTGAAGCAGGTTTAAATAACAACTGGAAAACAGAGCTCAACAAAACCGCTTTAAAGTATCATACGATAACTTTATGGGTTGCTGTTGTGTTTGACTTGCTGTTTTTTATTACCGATTACATCAACATTTACGAGTATTGGCAAGAATTTTTAACTTTTAGAGTTGTTGTTGCATTTATTTGTTTAATCACCGTTTTATTTCACAAACAACTTAAAATTTCTATTGAGATGATGGCAGTTATTCCTGTGTTATTAATTTCAATACAGAATGCCTACATGTGGAGTGTAATGGATGCAGAGCACTTACAGAAACATACTTTAGCATACATGGCACTATTTATTGGTTCGGGAATGTTTGTGTTTTACCATGTCTATTTTTCTGTTTTTATTGTTGTCGCAAATGTTATTGCAAATGTTATATTTTTCTATGTTAATAGCAATTTATCTGTAGATGAGGTTTTGGTAAATGGGGGGCTACTAACACTAGCTGTCGCTATTTTTTCAATTCTATTAATTCGAATGCGGTACAGTTTAACCAAAAAAGAAATCATTGCACGAATTGAATTAGAAAAATCAAAACAACTTATTGAGGAAAAACACAAAGAAATAACCGATTCGATTAATTATGCAGAGAGAATACAACGCAGCTTTTTAGCAACTACCGAAATTTTAGATAAGTACCTAAACTCAAAGCAATCTGTAAAAAATGAGCAGATTGCTTCACTCCCTTCGGTCATTCGCAATGACGAAAGCAATTACTTTGTCTTTTTCCGCCCTAAAGACGTGGTAAGTGGAGATTTTTATTGGGCGTCAGAATTGATTAACGGTAACTTTGCTTTTTCAGTTGCCGATAGCACAGGTCATGGAGTGCCTGGTGCAATTATGAGTATTTTAAACATCTCGAGTTTAGAAAAATCTATTGAGAAAGAAACTGAACCAGATCAAATTTTAAATAAAACACGTAAAATCATTATCGAACGATTAAAAAAGGATGGCAGTCATGAAGGTGGTAAAGATGGGATGGATTGTAGTTTGTTGGTCTTTAATCAGGAAAAAACGAAACTTTCGTTTGCAACAGCCAACAATCCTGTTTTTATACTCCGTCCTATCGTCATTGCGAGTTGTCACTCTGAGCCTGTCGAAGAGTCTATGCTTCGACAAGCTCAGCATGACAAAAATATTTTGAACAATGACGATTATGAGTTAATCGAATTCAAACCCGATAAAATGCCAGTAGGCAAACACGATAATGACGCGGAAACTTTTACGTTGCACACCATTACTCTTCAAAAAGGAGATGTTATTTATGCATTAACTGATGGTTTTTCCGACCAGTTTGGAGGCGATAAAGGCAAAAAATACATGATTAAAAATTTAAAAGAATTATTACTTCAAATTGCTCATTTACCAATGTCAGAACAAGAACTAAAACTAGCTGAAGAATTTGATAAATGGAAAGGAGGTAACGAACAAGTGGACGATGTTTGTATTATAGGTGTGAGAATATAAAGGGAAAAAGTGTGTGCCTTTCCCCCTAGAGGGAAACATAAGGGGAGATTTGGAAAGAATACGAAATGTACCATGATAGTCGTGATAATCTAGTTGTTATCCTTTGTAGAATTGTCTATTACTTCTTGTTCAAAATGATTATTTTTACAGTTCATGTCGAATTTTAAAAAAATAATAGCAATTGTATTCCTTCTTTTTACGGTTTTTGCATGCCGTAAGGATTTTGAAAGACCTAGCTGGGATGTAGATTTATTAGCCCCGCTGATTCGAACAACATTAACATTAAATGATTTACTGCCAGATTCTGTTATTCAGGTTAATCCAGATACTTCTATCAAATTAGTTTATCAAACTAATATTTTTGAGATAGAAATGGATTCATTATTTAAAATACCTGATACCACTGTTACCGAAGCATATATATTCCCTTTCAATTCTGTTGCCAATCCTGGAAATTCTTTTTATAGCACCAATAAGCAAGTTACGTTGAATGTTAGCAATGGAGTAGAATTAAATTATGCATTGGTTGAATCGGGTTTTATAGAATTAGAAATTTTTAGCCAAATAAAAGAAAAAGTCATCATTACCTACACCGTTCCAAGTGCTACTAAAAACGGAGATACACTTGTTATCAAAGACATTGTTGGTGCTGGAACATTTACCCAAGATGGTTACCTCAAAAAAACAATCAATTTAAGTGGTTATGAGTTAGATTTAACAGGAGTTTCAAAGTCGGAAGTAAATACTTTTATCACTAGAGCAGTTGCAACTGTTGATACTAATGCTTTAACTCCAGTTACTATTTCAATGGGTGAAAAAATTACCTACAAAAATACCTTGATTGATATCGTTCCTTATTTTGTAAGAGGTTATTTTGGAACTCAGCAAATCCATTTTGGACCAGAAACTACCAATATCAGTGTTTTTAATCAGTTTACGGCAGGAACTTTAGATTTAGAGCAAGTCGATGTAACCCTTGATTTTAAAAATGGGATAGGAGTAGATGCCCAGCTTATTTTAAATCAGTTTGCTACCATCAATACCACTACTGCAAATAGTGCTACTCTAAACCATTCGAGTATCGGAACTCCATTAAATTTAAACAGGGCACAGCTAACATATTCGGTTCCTGAGGTAAATTTTACTCATTATAATATTTTCATGAACACCTCCAACTCTAATATTGATCAACTAATTGAACTATTTCCAAATCAGTTATTGTATGATATTAATTTGAATGTGAACCCACTCGGAAATATTTCTGGAGGAAATGATTTTGTGTATAAAAAACACACCTTAGAAACCAACTTAAATATCGAGTTCCCTTTGTCTTTAGTGGCAAATAACCTTACACTACAAGATACAGTAGATTTTAATATCTCATCCGAAAGTGAAACCGGAAAAATTATTGATGGCACTTTGTTTCTTTATGCCAATAACGGCTACCCTTTTAATGCAGTAATTAAAATGGATTTGTATGACGGAAATTTTAATTTTCTACAAAATCTATCGGTTAACAATTACATTCAATCGGCACCAGTTGATGCTTTTTTAAAAGTGATTGGAAAAAAAGAATCTGTCGTTGCCATTCCTTTAACTCCAACAGCAATAGATAATTTATACAAAACAAAAAAAATAGTATTAAGTGTTGCGTTTACTACTGCTTCCCAACCTCAATTTATTAAAATTTATGAAGGTTATTCAATAGATATTAAAGTGGTTGGTGATTTTTCATATAATACAAGTTTTAACTAGCGATGAAAATTGTCAGAATTTATTTTATTTTATTTTTAATAATTATCCGCTCTTCAACTTTATTAGTTGCCCAAAATAATAATGATTTTTTTGTTGATTCTACTCAGCATTTAATTGTTTCTTTTGGAGCAGATTATTCTTATGGTTCTTCAGTAATGAATAATGATTTTTTAAGTAAATTTCTTTTTGGAGGAAGAATTGAAAGAGGGGATAAAGATGCAGCTTATAAAAATTTATCAAGTCATAATAGGCTAGGAGGTGACTTAAATTATCAATTTAATGTTGAAATTCCATTTGATACGTTGTTTCGAAAATCAAATATTTCGTTAGTTGTTGGGGTAGAAAACACCGAACACATTGATGCAGCATTTACTTCCAATTTGTTCAAATTTATCTTTGATGGAAATAAACAATTTGCAGGAGAATTTGCAGAAATTGGAGGCACTAATTATAACCATTATCAATATCAAAAAATTAACATAGGATTTGTTAACTATAAGTATTTTGATGACAAATTAGCTAAAGAAGGCGTTATACTGTCATTAATAAAAGGGGAACAACACGAGGCAATAACAATTCCTAGAGGTTCAGTTTTCACACAAGAGTTAGGGAAAGAAATAGAGTTAGATTTAAATTATAGCTATAATTCATCCGATACTGCCAATAAAGGAATAAAAGCATTTAATGGGTATGGAGTTTCTACTAAATTGTTTTCAGAGATTTTTCTAAGAAATGGAGATAAAGTGTATTTAGGAGTAGAAGATTTAGGCTTTATTTATTGGAATAAAAATTCGTTGGATATTGGTTCAGACAGTACTTTTCATTATGATGGTATTTGGGTAGACAATATTTTCGATTTGAATGATAGTTTATTGAGTAACATTTCAAAAGATTCTATTATCAATAAAATTTCTACAACCAATCAAAAAAGTAGTTATTCAATTGCTTTGCCCACATCTGTTAATATTACCTACACCAAAGTGTTGAATGAAAAATGGAAGATTAACTTTGGAGTTTATCATCAAATTTTATCCAATTATTTTCCGTTAATCTATTCCAATTGCTATTATTATTTTAATGAAAAACTAGTTGCAAAAACACATTTATCTTATGGTGGTTATGGCAGACTAAACACAGGATTAGCTTTTGCAAAATCTTTTAATAAATACTTAGAAATTTATATTGGAACAAATAATTTTGAAGCTTTTGTGGCACCTAATTTATCCTTTAACAACAGTGGATTTATTGGCATAAAATCGTATTTTTAATTAAAATTAAAGAGAAATGAATCAGTTAGTTAACTTAAAAAACACAGACTCGGGCAACTTTTTTTTAATTGCAGGACCTTGTGTAGTAGAAAGTGAAGAAAACGTTTTTCACGTAGCATGCACAGTTAAAGACATTACCGATCGGTTAAAAATACCTTATATTTTTAAGGCGTCTTATCGAAAAGCAAATCGATCTCGCTTAGATTCTTTTTCAGGAATTGGAGATATAAAAGCATTAGAAATAATAAAAAGTGTGAAAGACAGATTGCAATTGCCTGTTTTAACCGATGTACATACTGCAGAAGAGTGCGAACTAGCTGCAAAATATGTTGATGTCTTACAAATACCAGCTTTTTTATGTCGTCAAACCGATTTATTAGTAGCAGCAGCAAAAACTGGTAAAGTGATTAACATTAAAAAAGGGCAATTTTTATCAGCCGAAGCCATGCAATTTGCAGTCAACAAAGTAAAAGAATCTGGAAATGAAAACGTATGGTTAACAGAAAGAGGCACAACATTCGGCTATCAAGATTTAGTTATCGATTACAGAGGAATACCTGTAATGCAAAAATTTGCCCCAACCATTTTAGATATTACACATTCGTTACAACAGCCCAATCAAACATCTGGCGTTACAGGTGGAAAGCCAGAATTGATAGAAACAGTTGCTAAAGCTGGAATCGCGGTTGGTGTAGATGGTATTTTTATTGAAACACATCCAGATCCAACAAATGCTAAAAGCGATGGAGCAAACATGTTACGGTTAGATTTATTGGAGAATTTATTAATCAAACTGATAAAAATTAGAAAAGCAATTAATGAATAAAATAGCTCAAATATTACTTCTGCTTATTCCTTTTTTCAGTTTTTCACAAACCGACACCGTTGCTCATTTATATACTTTTGGTGGCAATAATAACGATAATGCTGAGGAAATTGAGGCAACAACAGATGGTGGCTATATTGTTGTCGGTTCTACCTCTAGTAATAGCTCTGGAAATACAGACATCTATTTATCAAAAGTAGATTCGCTATGCAATTATGAATGGAGCACAGCACTCGGAGGAACTAACAACGACTGGGGATATTCTTTAAAACAAACTTTTGACAAAGGTTTTATTATTGCGGCTACTTCCAATAGTTATGGAAATGGAGGTTACGATGCTGTGTTAATGAAAAGAGATAGCTTAGGAAATTATGTTTGGACAAAAACCTATGGTGGAAATGACTGGGACTTTGCCTATTCGGTAGTACAAACTTATGATAGTGGATTTGTGTTTTGTGGTGAAACTTACAACAACACCAATGGTTATTCGGATGTTTATATTGTAAAAACAAATTCTTTGGGCGACACGTTGTGGACGAGAACTTATGGAGGCACTTTAATTGATAAAGGAAATTCCGTTATCGAAACTTCAGATTCTAACATTGTAGTTGCAGGAATTACCAATACCATTACTGATTCTACACAAATTTATATTATAAAATTAACTGCAACTGGAACCCTACTTTGGGATAGTATTTATGGCGGTTCTTTGTATGAAAATGCGAATCAAATTATTGAAACTTATGATGGTGGATATGTAATAGCAAGTTGCACAAATAGCAATAGTGTAGGAGGAGACCAAAATTATTTAATTAAAAAAGTTGGTTCAAATGGAAATTCATTGTGGGAATTTACAATCGTCAATGGTCCATCTCCTACTCCTGACGATGAAGATGCTTACACTATTTATGAGTTGTCTAATAATAATCTTTTAATCTCTGGATATTCAAAAACGGGAGGAAATAGCAAAAACGTTATATTTTTTGAATTACTTTCTGGAGGTTGGTGGGCTGGAAGTTCTTCTGTGATAGGGCATAATGATGATGATTTTATAAAACGTGTGACAATCGGAAATAATGGAAATATTTTAGGGGCAGGCTCTACTCGTAGTTTTGGTGCTGGAATGGATGATGTCCTATTAGTCAGATTAGATACTATCTACGGTGGGCAAGACACATCAACTTTTTCATATATAGATAATACACCTTTATTTATTCAAGAAGATGGTTTTTTTGAAGTCATGTCTATTTATCCAAATCCAGTAAATCATTCATTTTCTGTTTTATCTAATACTAATGTCAATATCGATGAAATTAACGTATATGATATCATTGGTAAAAATGTTTATTCAAATCGAACAAAAAAATCTGATGTAAATATTTCTTATTTGAAAAGTGGAATTTACATAGTTCAAATTAGATATAATTTAGAAAAGTATTATCAAGTAAAAATCATTAAGTATTGAAAACTAGGTTAAAATTCGATTTAAGTAAATTGGTTTTATTGTTTTCTGACATTTATTTCCTTCTTACAATTGGTGTATGTATAATTCTAATAATATTTAAGTACTCAGATTTTTCACTTCCTTATTTTAGCGATGAATTGTGGGTTTATGGTCCTTCTGTAAGAAAAATGGGCATATTAGGTCCAAGCATGTTGCCAAATTCTCTAAGTATAGAAGACCATTGGGCACACCCACTCTTATTTTTTTTCACAGGTGGTACTTGGTGCCTAATTTTTGGAAGTAGCATATTATCAACTCATATTTTTGCAGCATCAATCTCCATTACTTTACTTATTTCAATTTACTTTATTGGGAAAAATATCTTTAGTAAGGAAGTAGGATTTTACACTGTTTTAATATTTTCAACTCAAAGTATTTTTCTAGGACAATTTTCATTAGTTCTTCCTGAAGTAATGTTAACATTATTTGCTTTTCTGACCATATATTTTTATTACAAAAAGAAAATTTTATGGTATTTATTTTTTGGAATATGTTTGGTTCTTACAAAAGAGACAGGCATTTTTCCAATTTTGGCAATTGTCTTGTGGAACCTATTCAAAGACTTATTTTATGAAAAAGAAAATCCTTTTAAGTTATCTTTTATAAAAAAAAATTCTTTACTCATTTCACCATTATTAGTGCTAGGAATTCACTTCGCTTTATTAAAAGTAAGTTATGGGTGGTTTTTATTGCCCGATAGAGTTGAAGCTTTTGAATTTAATTGGGAAATCTATCATGAACGAATAATGCACACATTTCATTATGTTTTCATTAATCAAGGCAGAAAACCTATTATTATTTTACTCTTTATAGCTGCAATACTGTTCAATAAAAAACACTCAATTTGGTTAAGAGTCTTGATTTTTTTAATCGGTTTTTCAATAATAAAAATATTTTTTGAATACTGGAAACTCCCAGATGTGTTTGAATTGACGATAATACCAATATTATTTATCGTGTTATTAAAATATATTTTTTGGGATATTTATAAAATGAATAAAAAACAAGGTGACGTATTAGGTGTATTTTCAATTTTTATAGTAATCTATTTACTCTTTTCTTCTGCTCAATTTGATAGCCTTAGGTATTTGTACTGTACAATTCCAGTTTTCATTATGATATCGATATATTTTGTTCAAAGTATTTCAACTACTAAAAAAATTATTCTACCAATTCTTTCATTAATTATTATTTATTTTTCAATTCAATACATTTCAAAAGATACCAATACTGGTGACGATACTAATAATTATAGTGACATGTGTTTGATTAGGATAAAATCAGTTCAATTTTTAGAAACTAATAATTACTATTTATTTCCAATAAAAGCTCCATTTCTTTTTAACCATGCTATTCGGAGACCACTTACTGGTTATTTGAGCTCAAACAAAAACTTTAATAATTTGGCACATGTAGATGAAAATACTGTTAATTGTGCTGAGTGTATTTGTATTTTCGAAAACACTTCTCCTTCTTTATATTATAATGATATTGCACAAAACATCAATTTTGAATTAATAAATAAAACCGAAAAAGGATCCGTATGGATTGAAATATATAAAAAAATAAAACAATAATACAATCAAAAAAAATGCACTTAGAATTTTCTAAGTGCATTTTTTTTAGTTTAATTATTATTCAGTTGCTACCTCATAATAGAAACATGTCCATAATTATCATGAATAATAGTACCATATTCTTCTTTAGCAACAACCTTCCAAATATAAGTTCCTTCAGCAGCAAGTTTTCCTTTGTAAGTACCATCCCAACCTCTTTCTGCAGAGCTAGTTTCAAAAATTAATTCACCCCATCTGTCAAATATTTGCATCGTATAGTTATCAAAGTCAATTCCCTCACCATAAGGTCTAAATGTTTCATTTAATCCATCGCCATCTGGTGTAAAAGTATTCGGCATATAAAATATGTAGATACCATTCACAACGATTGTTCCTAAAATATCATCTTGACAACCATTCGCATCAGTAACAGTTAACAATGCATTGTATGTGCCAGGAGTGTTGGTAGGGTACATGAAATAAGGGTGCGTAACTACAGATGTATCTGGAACTAAACCACTATTAAAATTCCATAAATAAGTAAGAGGAGGCACTCCACCTGTTGAAAGATTCTTAAACTGAATACCTGTATTTAAGATATTCGTAACCGCTGGATTAGTCGAATAATTAGCCACAGGATAATCATGTGGGCAAACTTCATTTACAGAGGTTGTATCAACAATACAGCCATCTATTGTGGTAATAGTAAGTGTTACATCTTTACATTGAGGAGTATCGAATGTACTATTGATGGTATTTCCAGTTCCGAAATCACCATTGGTAATTGACCATTGAACACTACCAATTAAATTAGCTGGAGTAGAAGTATTGGTAAACAACACCGAAAATGGATAACAACTATCTGGGTTATTTCTAGTAAAAGTAGGGATAACCAATCCATACCAATCAATATAAATAATAACACTATCTTTTGGTGTACTGCAATTATCATCGGCAACTCCAATGTATGTAGATGAAGGAGTAGTAGGTGTTACCGTAATAAGAGAACCTGTTCCAATTTGGATGTTATTTTGATACCAAGTATAAGTGTAAGGTCCTCCCATACCCCCAACAGCAACAATATCAATATTTTGACTGGCATTAGGACAAATTTTTAATGAATCATTAGTAGTACTTGCTA
>CAYHWX010000093.1:13090-13958 GCA_964360245.1 uncultured Vicingus sp. | reverse complement strand
TACTCCAACTCCGACTCCAACTCCAACTCCAACTCCAACACCAACTCCAACACCAACTCCAACACCAACTCCAACTCCAACTCCAACACCAACTCCAACACCAACTCCGACACCAACTCCAACAACAGGCGGATGGACAGCTCCTGCTGGAGCGGTAAACAAAAAAAATCCAATAGCTGCAGATGCTGAATCAATTGAAGCAGGTAAAACATTGTTTAATAAACATTGTGCATCTTGCCATGGGAAAAAAGGAAAAGGAGATGGTACCAAATCGAGTGAAGTAGATATGAAAGGTGTTGATTTTACTTCCGCTAATTTTAAAAAGCAAACAGACGGTTCTATTTTTTACAAAACAAGTGAAGGAAAAGATGATATGCCCGGCTTTAAGAAAAAAATTACTGATGAAGATGATATTTGGAATCTAGTCAATTATATGAGAACACTTAAGTAATAGTAGTTTATGAAAACAAAAACTTTAATTCTATCTGTTTTTATTACCCTTTGTATTGGTTCTTGTGAAAACAAAAATGGAAATCACGAAGAATCGGAAAATAGTGAAGCAACTCAACATGATACAATTGCAAAAAATCATGAAGGGAAAAAACATTGGAGTTATAATGGAGAAACTGGACCATCACATTGGGCAGAATTAGAAAAAGAAGATATTTGTGATGGGATGAATCAATCACCTATCAATATTATTACAAAAGATGTTGTTACTGATCCTGGTTTAAAAACTATGGAAATTAATTATTCATCAACAACAAAAATCCACGACGTATTAAATAATGGGCATACCATTCAATATAATATTGATAAAGGCAATTTTATTAGGTATAATGAAGAAAAATTTGACTTAGCCCAAATC
>CAYHWX010000093.1:0-13080 GCA_964360245.1 uncultured Vicingus sp. | reverse complement strand
ATTTTCATGCACCTGCAGAACATACCATTAACGGTGTTCGATACCCTATAGAAGTACACCTGATTCATAAAAATGCAAATAATCAATTGGCTGTGTTTTCAGTAATGGCTCAAGAAGGGGAAAGCAGCAAAACCTTTGAATTTTTAGAAAGCTACTTACCAGTAGCGAAAGAAGAAACAAAAACTGTAGATGCTTCTTACGATTTAAATTTAAATCTTCCTAAAGATAAAAAATACTTTTATTATGTAGGTTCATTAACAACACCTCCTTGCACAGAGGGTGTGAATTGGTTTGTATTCAATTCTGCTATTACCGTTTCTGTTGAACAAATAAAAAAACTGCAAGAATTAATGCCTATTAATAATTATCGACCAGAAAATCCATTAAATGGTCGAATCATAAAAACAAAATAAAAAATAGTATTGCAAAAAAATCCCATCCGTCAGCTGACGGATGGGATTTTTTATTGTCAACTTACTCTTAAGCTTTAGCAGCTTCTTCTTTAATTAAATTCAAAGCAGAACCTGCTCTGTACAAATCAATTTGTTGGGCATTGTAAGTATGGTTTAATTTAATGGTTTCATTGTTTCCGTTGGCATGAGCCAATTCTAAAGTCAATTGTTTTCCCGGTGCGAAATCCTTTAAATCAACAAAGTTAAATGTATCGTCTTCTTTAATTTTATCGTAATCTGCTTCGTTGGCAAAAGTCAAACCCAACATTCCTTGTTTCTTCAAATTGGTTTCGTGAATACGAGCAAATGATTTTACAATTACAGCAATTACACCCAAATGACGTGGTTCCATAGCTGCATGTTCTCTTGATGAACCTTCTCCATAGTTTTGGTCTCCCACCACAATACTTGGTATTCCAGCAGCTTTGTAAGCCCTTGCTGTAGCAGGAACTTCTCCTTTAGCACCAGTTAATTGATTCACTACTTCATTGGTTGCTCCTCCAAAAGCATTAACAGCTCCAATTAACATATTGTTAGAAATATTATCTAAATGACCTCTGTATTGCAACCATGGTCCAGCCATAGAAATGTGGTCGGTAGTACATTTTCCTTGTGCTTTAATTAACAATTTTGCTCCGGTAATGTTTAATCCGTTCCAAGGGGTAAAAGGATCTAACAATTGCAATCTTGAAGAATCCGGAGCAACTTTAACCACCACTTTACTTCCATCTTCTGCAGGTGCTTGATAACCATTGTCATCAACTGCAAAACCTCTTGGAGGTAATTCAAAACCTTTTGGTTCAGCTAATTTAATGGCTTCACCTTTCGAATTAATCAACGTATCGGTAATAGGATTAAAATCTAGTTTTCCTGAAATAGCAATGACTGCAACCATTTCTGGTGAAGCAACAAAAGCATGAGTATTTGGGTTTCCATCGGCACGTTTCGCAAAGTTTCTGTTAAAGGAATGAACAATAGAATTTTTTTCTTTTTTCTCAGCACCTGGTCTATCCCATTGCCCGATACATGGTCCACAAGCATTGGTAAAAATTTTAGCAGATTCAAACTTGTTAAAGGTATCAATTAAACCATCTCTTTTTGCAGTAAAATAAACTTGTTCAGAACCAGGATTAATTCCTAAAATAGCTTTAGGTTTTACACCTTTACTCACTGCATCTTCAACAATGGAAGCCGCTCTAGTTAAGTCTTCGTAAGAAGAGTTGGTACACGAACCTATCAAAGCCCATTCTACATCAGTGGGCCAATTGTTCGCTGCTGCTTTTTCTTTCATTTCAGCAATTGGAGTAGCTAAATCTGGCGTAAACGGACCGTTTAAATAAGGAGTTAACGTAGATAAATCAATTTCGATTACTTGGTCAAAATATTGAGATGGATTTGCATAAACTTCAGCGTCGCCTGTTAAATGTTCTGCAACTTTATCTGCCACGGCAACTACATCTTCTCTACCAGTAGCTTTTAAATATCTTCTCATCGAATCATCATAACCAAAAGTAGAAGTGGTAGCTCCAATTTCTGCTCCCATGTTACAAATAGTTCCTTTACCTGTACAAGAAAGTGATTTTGCTCCTTCACCAAAATATTCTACAATAGCACCTGTACCACCTTTTACGGTTAATATTCCTGCAACTTTTAAGATAATATCTTTTGGAGCAGCCCAACCATTTAGCTTTCCTGTTAATTTAATGCCTATTAATTTGGGCATTTTTAATTCCCAAGCCATACCAGCCATTACATCAACTGCATCAGCACCACCAACTCCAATGGCAACCATTCCTAAGCCACCAGCATTTACGGTGTGCGAATCTGTTCCTATCATCATTCCACCAGGAAATGCATAGTTCTCTAACACCACTTGATGAATAATTCCAGCTCCTGGTTTCCAAAAACCAATACCGTATTTATCGCAAACTGAACTTAAAAAGTTAAATACTTCATTATTTTCGTTGATACCGTCTTGTAAATCTTTACTTGCACCAACTCTTGCCTGAATTAAATGGTCGGCATGAGCAGTAGATGGCACAGCCACTTTAGCTCTACCTGCCTGCATAAATTGCAACAAAGCCATTTGAGCTGTTGCATCTTGCATAGCCACTCTATCGGGAGCAAAATCTACATACGAATTTCCTCGTTGGTAAGCTATTGTTGCTTCTCCTTCCCACAAATGAGTATAAAGAATTTTTTCGGCTAACGTTAAAGGTTTACCGACTACCTTTCTTGCTGCAGCAACTCGCTCAGGATACTTTGCGTAAACAGCTTTAATCATTTCAATGTCAAATGCCATGATAAGTATTTTTAAATTTATAATAAATGAATAAAAAACAAAGTAAAACAAAGCTTGAAGTGAATAAATGCTCTTACCAACGCCCACAAAACCATAAATGGATATTCCAACTCTTTTGCTTTAGTGAAGCGAAATTACAACTTTTTAAAAATTAGAACAAATAATAACCTCATTAAAAACAACAAAATTTTATTAATTTTATCGCTCAATAATTTTGATAAGAATGTACAGATCGCACACCAACGGAGAATTAAGAATTGAACAAGTAGGACAACAAGTTACCCTTTCTGGCTGGGTGCAAAAAATTCGTGATTTTGGAGGAATGACTTTTGTCGATTTACGCGACCGTTATGGCATTACTCAATTGGTGTTTAACGACACTCAAAAACCAATGGTTAGTTCTTTAGGAAGAGAATTTGTTGTTCAAGTAGCTGGCAAAGTAGCAGAGCGACAAAGCAAAAACAACAACATTCCAACTGGTGAAATTGAAATTATTATTTCCACACTTATCGTTTTAAATAAAAGTAAAACCCCACCTTTTACTATTGAAGATAATTCTGATGGAGGAGAAGAATTGCGTATGCAATACCGTTACTTAGATTTAAGAAGAACTCCGTTGAGAAAAAATTTAGAACTTCGTCATCGTTTGTCTATTGAAGTGCGAAAGTATTTGGATTCGTTAAACTTTTTAGAAATTGAAACTCCTTATTTAATAAAATCAACACCAGAAGGTGCAAGAGATTTTGTTGTGCCAAGCAGAATGAATGCTGGGCAGTTTTACGCTTTACCACAATCGCCACAAACCTTTAAACAATTGTTAATGGTGAGTGGTTACGACCGTTATTATCAAATTGTTCGTTGCTTTAGAGATGAAGATTTACGTGCCGACCGTCAACCAGAGTTCACTCAAATTGATTGCGAAATGGCTTTTGTAACTCAAGAAGATATTTTACAAACCTTTGAAGCATTAATGGTTCATTTGTTTCAAGTTACCAAAGGAATTGAATTTGATTCTTTTCCCAGAATGAGTTATGCCGATGCCATGTTAAACTATGGTTGCGATAAACCAGACATCCGTTTTAACATGCAATTTAACTACCTTACCGAATTGATAAAAGGAAAAGGTTTCGCCATTTTTGATGATGCAGAAAGTGTAATTGCCATAAATGCTGAAAATTGTGCTTCATACACCAGAAAACAATTGGATGAATTAACCGACTTTGTAAAACGACCTCAAGTTGGTGCAAAAGGCATGATTTATTTACGTTGCAACGAAGATGGCACTTTCAAATCTTCAGTAGATAAATTTTACAGCGAAGATGAATTAAAAAAATGGGCTACAAAATGTAATGCAAAAGCTGGTGATTTAATTTTGGTATTGTCTGGCAATACTGAAACTACTCAAGCTCAATTGAGTGCTTTACGTTTACATTTAGGAAATCAGTTGGGATTAAGAAACCCCGATATTTATGCACCACTTTGGGTGTACGATTTTCCTTTATTGGAATGGAACGAAGAAAGTAAACGTTTCCATGCGATGCACCACCCGTTTACTTCACCAAAAATTGAAGATTTACTCTTATTAGATACAAACCCAGGAAAAGTTAGAGCCAATGCTTACGACATGGTATTGAACGGAACAGAAATTGGTGGTGGTTCTATTCGTATTCACGATAGATCAGTTCAATCTAGAATGTTTGATTTGTTAGGATTTACCAAAGAAGAAGCTCAAGCACAATTCGGATTTTTACTCAATGCTTTCGAATATGGAGCTCCTCCTCATGGCGGAATAGCATTTGGTTTTGATAGATTGTGTGCATTGTTTGGCGGTCAAGAAACTATTCGTGATTTTATTGCTTTTCCAAAAAACAACAGTGGACGTGATGTAATGATTGACGCACCTGCAACAATCGACAAAAAACAATTGGACGAGTTAAATATTGAATTAAAAGTCATTTAACACGTCATTGCGAATGCAGTACAATCTTCTTTGTTGTAAAATTGCTTCGTTCCTCGCAATGACGTAGTTATTTTTATTGCTTTACAATTCTTTCTTGCTGAATCAAATTCCCCATGTCATCTTTTATGAGGATAAAATAACCTCCATTTTGGTAAGATGAAATATCAATTTTATTAGTTGTAGTTGTAACTATATTTTCACCTAATACATTGTAAACTTCAATAATTACATTTTCATCAGAAATAACATTCACAAATCCGTTGGTTGGATTAGGATAAACTACTATAGAATTTGAAATTAAATTATCTTCAACCCCAACAGTACAATAAGTAATAGCAGGGTCAACAAAGCCTAAAATAATATCAATAAAAGGAGGAGTTACAGGAGGCGTTGCATCACAAAAATCAAAACTACCATTCATTGTCCCAGAAGTATAAGAGGTATCCTGTACTGTAAAAGAACCTGTGCTACCAAAGATGTCAATAAAATTATAAAAGCTATCTCCAATATCGAAAGTACCATCATTAGTAAAACTAGCAGTATTATTAGCACTATCAGCATTTAAAAAGCCATTTACAACCGTTATTTGACCAGAAGTGGTATTCGTAAAAATTTCAGAATTCCACATACTATTTGAGCCAGTCATCGTTCCCGAATTAGTAAAAGTTCCCAAATTGGTAATGTCATCAAAAGTTAACGTATTGGAGTTAGTAAGTGTTCCAACGTTAGTAAATTGATTAAAATTAACTACTCCATTGTTAGTGAAACTTCCAAAGTTGGTACAACTATCTGCCTGTAATAAGGCAGCAGCATCATTCAAAAAAATACCTGAATTTACCATGCTATCCACAACAGTTGTTAAACCTTTAATGGTGCCGTAATTATTAATAGTACTGGTATTGTAAAAAGTCATTACATTAATAGTTCCATTATTATTGAGAGTTCCCAAATTATATAAACTATCCATTCCCAAAATAACACCAGTTCCTGTATTGTTGGCAGTAATATGGTTTTCTATCGCTTTTACATTAAAATCACCAGAATTGGTAAAAGAACCTGCACTTAATAGCAGATATCTAATGGTTGTTGTTCCGTTGTTAGTAAAAACAGCATTTGGTCCATTTAACCATATATCTCTAACTGGTAAATTCTGTATTAAGCTTCCACCAGCATTTACCGTTATTGAACCAGTAGAATATGCAAAGCTGGTATCTAAAGCAACAGCATGATTGATAATGACAATATCTCCAGGAATAGGAACACCAAAAGGAACCCAAGTTGTAAAACTCATCCAATTGCCATTAGCTGTGGATGTATAGGTCATCGCTGATAAGTTAATGGATATCAAAGCAACCAATGAAAGTAATAAGTAATTTTTTTTCATAATTATATTTTTAAGAGTTTGTAGAAAAGTAAAAATATACAAAATACTGCTAATCAGTTTAATAATTTGGCAAAAAAATCAGGTGGATCTATAATTCACTATAAATGATAAGCTAATTTCTAGTAAGTTTGCAGCTTATTAAGATTGGATATGAATAAGAAAAGTATTGAAATAATGGCTCCTGCTGGTTCATTTGACTCATTAACAGCAGCAATACAGGGTGGCGCAGATTCTATTTATTTCGGAATTGAGCAATTAAATATGCGTGCCAGAGCTGCCAATAATTTTATTTTTGATGATTTAGAAACAATTGCAGAATTAGGAACAGACAATAATGTTAGAACTTATCTTACTCTTAATACCATTATTTACGACCACGATTTATCGTTAATGAAACGGATTGTGGATAAAGCAAAAAAAACTGGAATTACAGCAGTGATAGCTTCCGACCAAGCTGTTATTAACTATGCACATTCTATAGGAATGGAAGTTCATATTTCCACTCAAACCAATGTGACTAATTTGGAGACAATAAAATTTTTCTCCCATTTTGCCGATGTAATGGTGTTGGCAAGGGAATTAAGTTTAAAACAAGTAAAAGACATCACAGTAGGCATTAAAAAAGACAATGTTAGAGGGCCATCGGGCAATTTAATTGATATTGAAATATTTGCTCATGGAGCTTTATGCATGGCGGTATCAGGAAAATGTTATTTGAGTTTACATACTAATAATGCATCTGCTAATAGAGGAGCATGTGTGCAAAATTGCAGAAGAACTTACGAAGTAAAAGATGAGGAGGGAAATGAACTTTTAATTGACAATGAATACATCATGTCTCCAAAAGATTTATGTACAATCGGCTTTATGGATGATATCATTCGATCGGGGGTAAAAGTGTTAAAAATAGAAGGTAGAGGAAGGTCTCCAGAATACGTAAAAACCGTTACACAATGTTACAGAGAAGCTGCAGATGCTTATCTTGAGGGAACATATACCAAAGAAAAAATTGCAGAATGGGATAAAAAATTAGCTACCGTTTACAATAGAGGATTTTGGGATGGTTACTATTTAGGGCAAGAGTTAGGAGAATGGTCTGATGTTCATGGCTCAAAGGCTACAACTAGGAAAAAATATATTGGGAAAGGGGTGCATTATTATCCAAAAGCAGGAATTGCAGAATTTAAATTAGAAACACATTCTTTAAAAGTTGGAGACAAAATATTAATTACCGGACCAACTACTGGAGTTATTGAAACTGAAGTGAAAGAATTAATGGTTAATGAAGTAAAGTACAATGAAATTAAAAAGGGAGTGAACTTCACAACTCCATTAGACACGGTTATTAGAAATTCCGATAAACTTTACGTTGTTGAAGACATAAAATGATTCGAATTACTTACCAAAGAGAAAAATGTATTGGATGCAATTATTGTGTTGAGCACGCTTACGAAAGGTGGAGAATTTCCAAAAAAGATGGTAAAGTGACGTTGATTGATGGTGAGAATAAAAAAGGCTTTTATACTGTTTTAACTGGAAATGATGAATACGAAGCAAACTTAAATGCAGCAAAAGTTTGTCCAGTTAAAATTATACGAGTAGAAAAAATTAAATAAACCTGTAAACTTTATTCATTTTAAAATAATGTAAGGTCTTTTAAAAAAGGATTAAATAATTATTTTAAAAATCAAAATATTTTTCATTTAACAATGATTTATTTAACAAATTATTAACTTTACCACCATCAAAGGTATAAGGATGGTAGATAGAATTTTGGTAATTGGATCTTCTGGACAAATTGGAACTGAACTAGTTGAAGAGTTAAGAACCCGATATGGCAATGAAAATGTAATTGCTTCAGACATTAAAGAACCTCAAGTTACTCAAGAAGGATCATTCGAAACCCTAGATATTTTGAATAAAGGTCAACTTTCTGCAATTATTGCTAAATATAATATTAAAGAAGTTTATTTATTGGCGGCTCTTCTTTCAGCAAGTGCTGAAAAAACCCCTGCATTTGCATGGGATTTAAACATGAACAGCTTATTTAATGTGCTTAATTTGGCGAAAGAAGGCGTTATCAATAAAGTATTTTGGCCAAGTTCAATTGCAGTGTTTGGACCAACTACTCCAAAAACCAATACACCACAATATACGATAATGGAACCTAGTACGGTTTATGGAATAAGCAAACAAGCAGGAGAAAGATGGTGTGAATATTATAACAAAAAGTATAAAGTTGATGTAAGGAGTATTCGATATCCTGGGCTTATTGGTTACAAATCTAAACCAGGTGGAGGAACCACAGATTACGCTGTTGACATTTTTCATCAAGCGATATTGGTAAAAAAATATGAATGTTTTTTATCAGAAAACACTACGCTTCCAATGATGTATATGTCTGATGCAATTGATGCTACTATAAATATTATGAATGCAGAGAGTTCGAAAATTAAAATTAGGTCAAGCTACAATATTGCTGGAACTAGTTTTTCTCCAAAAGAAATTGCTGAAGAAATAAAAAAACATATACCAGACTTTAACATTACTTATTTACCAGATTTTAGACAACAAATTGCCGATTCATGGCCTCAAACAATAGATGACACATTTGCAAAAAATGATTGGGGTTGGACTCCAAATTTTAACTTAAGTAACATGACTAAAACCATGTTAATTAATTTGGAACAATTATTGCCTAAAGAAAATAATTATTAAAAAACTGAAACATTTGAATTTTTCAATCGTAAAAAAACTGGAACATTTGAATATTTCAAATATAAAAAATTGAAAATGAATGTCACTAATCGATTATTCATGTGGTTTAATCGAAATTATTTGTAGGTTTAAGCTAATTTTGTTTTATAGTATTAAAAAATAGTTTACATTTATTCTTTAAATAAAGGTATGAGCAGAATGAAAAAAATACTTTACTTATTTATTCCGATTTTTATCTGCAGTATAAGTGTGGGTCAAAGTCTGCCAACTTTTGAGATAATCGAAGGAGATACTATGAATGTTATCGACGAAAATAATCTGAAACAAGGGTTTTGGAAAATTTTTGGCAGAATGAAAAAACTTCCTGGCTACGAACCTGATCAGGTAATAGAACAAGGTAAATACAATAGTAGTAGAAAAGAGGGGTTATGGGTTAATTTTTTCCCTAGTGGAAAAACAAAAAGTGAAATTGAATACGAAAATAGTAGACCTAATGGCTCTTATAAAACTTATTACGAAAATGGACAAGTTGAAGAACAAGGTTCATGGAAAAACAATCGCAATACAGGAGAATTTAAACGCCATTATGAAAACGGACAAGTATCTCAAGAATTTGCTTTTGACCCAACAGGAAAAAGAGACGGTAAACAAAAGTACTTTTATGATGATGGTACCTTAATGATAGAGGCTGACATTAATCAAGGAAAAGAAGAAAAGGTTTTAGAATATAACCCTGATGGTACATTAAAAGCAGAAAAGGTTTTTGTAGATGGTAAATTAGACGTTGCAAACACAAAAGTATATGAGTCTAAAGAGCCTGTTAAGAATAGAGATGAAGAAGATCTTGAAAAAGCTCCTGTCAAAATTATCAAAATTGAACAAGGTGAAGTTTCCAATTCCATGGAAAAGTTTAGCGGTAATGGGCAAAACAAAATATACAACATGAATAAACAAATTTCAAAAGATGGTTTCTTTAAAAATTATCGCTTAATGGATGGTTTATGGTACAAATATGACGAAAATGGTATTTTAGAAAGTATTGAAAAATATAAAAATGGTAAATATATAGGAGAAGCACCTCTCCCTAAAGAATAAGAGTTTTATACTCAACCAAAAACCCAACAAGAATTCTTGTTGGGTTTTTTATTTCTTTTAATTAATAAGCTATTTTTACATTTTAAATGGAATTGATATTATGCTTGAACAACATCCTTTACATATTTATAATAGCTTAAGCAAAAAGAAAGAGAAGTTTATTCCTATTGACCCACCTTTTGTTGGACTATACACTTGTGGACCAACCGTTTATAGCGATGTTCATTTAGGCAATGTTAGAACATTCTTAACTTTTGATATTGTTTATCGTTATTTAACTTTTTTAGGGTATAAAGTTAGGTACGTAAGAAATATTACTGATGTTGGACATCTCGTGGATGATGGAGATAACGGAGAAGATAAAATAGAAAAACGAGCTCGTTTAGAGAAAATTGAACCAATGGAAATTGTTCAAAAATATACCAATGGATTCCACACTATTGTTAACCTATTTAATTTAATTCCTCCAAACATTGAACCCACAGCTTCAGGACATATTATGGAGCAAATTGAAATGGTTCAACGCATAATAAATAATGGATACGCTTATGAATCAAGTGGCTCCGTTTATTTTGATGTAAAAAAATATGCAGAAAAGTATAACTATGGTGAATTATCGGGTAGAAAATTAGATGAATTGTTGGAGCAAACTCGGGAAGAATTAGAAGGAGGTAATGAAAAAAGATATTTTGCGGATTTTGCCATTTGGAAAAATGCATCACCCGAAACGCTAATGAAATGGAATTCTCCATGGGGAGAAGGTGTTCCGGGCTGGCATTTAGAATGTTCGGTAATGAGTACTAAATATTTAGGGAAAAAATTTGATATTCATGGTGGAGGTATGGATTTAAAATTTCCTCATCACGAATGTGAGATTGCCCAATCTGTTGGAGCTGATAAAATTAGTCCCGTAAAATACTGGATGCATGGAAATATGTTAACAGTAAATGGTACTAAAATGAGCAAATCACTTGGTAACTCCTTTCTCCCTGAAGAATTAATATCTGGCAATCATCCATTACTTGAAAAAGGCTACTCACCAATGTCCATTCGCTTTTTTCTTCTTCAAGCAAATTATAGAAGTACAGTCGATTTTTCTAATATAGCATTACAAGCTGCCGAAAAAGGTTTAACAAGATTAATGTCTGCCATTGAAACGCTTGAAAAATTAACGCCGAGCGAAAAATCAAGTATAGCTATAGATTCATTGATTCAAAAATGTGCAGATAGCATGAATGATGATTTTAATACACCTGTAACCATTGCACATTTATTTGATGGTGTTAAATTTATTAATGCTACAAAAGATGGAAAAGATTTTATTAATGCAGCAGATTTAGAAAAATTAAAACACCACTATCATACTTTTGTCTTTGATATTTTAGGATTAAAAAAAGAAGACTCAGAATCTTCAAACGATGAATTATCCAATGATTTAATGGAAATTATCATTAATCTTAGAAACCAATCTAAAGAAAAAAAGGATTGGAATACTGCTGATTTAATTCGTGATGAATTAATAAAGTTAAACATTACAATTAAAGACAGTAAAGAATCAACTACTTGGAATTATGAAAAATAAATTATTATATATTTCAATTCTATTTTTTGTAATTGGTTGTGAAAATAATCGTGATAAAAAAACAGAACATATTGATGTTAAACCTATTGTTGTTGAACCTAAAATTGAAAAGCCCGATTTTAATGCTGATTCTGCCTATTTATTTGTTCAACAACAAGTAGATTTTGGTCCACGATTTCCAAACAACGAAGCTCATGGGAAATGTGCTAAATATTTAGAAAACAAGCTAAAATCTTATGGGTTAACTACAATAACTCAAGTAGGAAAAGCCAAAACATTTAATAATAAAGAAATAACGATACAAAATATTATTGGAGCATATAATCCTGAAGCAAAAAAGAGGGTTTTATTATTTGCTCATTGGGATACCCGCCCTTTTGCTGACCAAGACGTTAAAGATAAAACAAAACCAATACTTGGAGCAAATGATGGTGCCAGTGGTGTTGGAATTTTAATTGAGGTAGCCAGACAATTAAGCCTTAAAAAGCCAAAAATAGGAGTTGATATTATATTTTTTGATGCAGAAGATTATGGAGAACCATCAGGTATAAAAGAAGACGAGAATAGTGCAAATACTTGGTGTCTTGGCTCTCAATATTGGGCGAATAATTTACATCAAATAAATTATACTGCAGAATATGGAATATTACTAGACATGGTTGGAGCATCTAATGCTAATTTTACCATGGAAGGATACTCTGTGGATTATGCTCCTGAAATTTTACAAAAAGTATGGGATAATGCTAGAAGCTTAGGTTATAGTAATTATTTTGTGAGCAAAAAAAACAACTACATTACAGATGATCATTTATTTATTAATAAAATTACGAATATACCCAGTATCGATATTATACATTCGGATAAATTTACTGGAAGTTTTCATCCCTCTTGGCACACTCACAAAGACGATATGGGTGTAATTGATAAAGTAACACTTTCTACAGTTGGTGAAGTTTTATTATATACAATATATACAGAAAATTAGTTTTTTTTCCATTACTCACTTAATAATGTTGTGTTTATTAATAAAATATGATATATTTGTCACTTTATTTAACAAATAACATTTTAAAAATGAGAAAAATATTAACCTTTTTAATGATAGCAAGTATCTTTAGCTTAGTCGCTTGTGGACCAACAGAAGAAGAAAAAGTTGCCGCAGAAGCAGAAGCTGCAGAAGCTGTTGAACAACTATTTGACGAATTAGAAGAGGAAGAAGCAGACTCATCTACTGAAGATGTTTCTGAAGCAATAGAACATGTTTGTAATGATAAATGTACTACAAAAGTTTGTAATTTTGTATGCGGAGAAAAAGGACATGTTTGTTCAGATGCTTGTCATGCTGAATAAATTTAAGTAAAAGAAAGAGTAAATAATAAATACGTAATATAATCAATAACCTATAACACTTAATTAAAATGAAAAAATTATTAGCAATGTTAATGGTAGCAGGTATCTTTAGTTTAGTTGCTTGTGGACCATCAGAAGAAGAAAAAGCAAAAGCAGAAGCAGAAGCTGCTGCACAAGTAGAAGAAATGTTCAATGGCTTAGAAGAAGCTACTGCAGAAGAAGAAGTTGTTGATGAAG
>CAYHWX010000092.1:2040-14340 GCA_964360245.1 uncultured Vicingus sp. | reverse complement strand
ATACAGGAAAATTCATCATCGAAAAACCTATTGGATTAAACAAAGAGGTTAAGGTGAAATTATTGGATGCTGCTTCTAAATTAATATTAGATAAAGTAATACCAATTAGTAAACAAAAAATAGAAATGGATATTACTCAGTTTAGTAAAGGTATTTACTATTTACAAATTATAGTAGAGGATGAGGTGTTTGTAAAACAGCTATTGAAAAACTAGAAATCTAGTTTTTGTCTTGTCCTGAAATAGGGTTACACTAAAAAGTACAAAAAACATAAACAACCAAAAACGACACAAAACAGGATATAAAAATACCATTGAAAAAAATGGGTAATAGATTGCCTAATTCATTTCTTTTCATTAGATTCGTAACACATTAAGATATAAATAATTATGAAAACAACACTATCACTTTTATTAATTGTTACATTATCTAATTTAACTATTGCTCAAACAACTGCAATACCTGATGCTAACTTTGAACAATCGAATCAAAAGGAATTTGATTACTGCATCAATAAATCAGATCTTATCGTTGAAGGTGAAGTTATTCAACAAACTTCTTATTGGAATAATAATCACAATATGATTTTTACTAGTAATTTGGTGAAAATTTATAAACTTTTTAAAGGTCAACAACAAGCTTCTCATATTACTATTACTACTCAAGGTGGGCAAATCGGAAACTATAAAATTGAAATACGTGGATTGCTTCAACCCAAAATAGGGGATAAGGGAATTTATTATTTGCAACTTCATAATGGAAATATTGAGCCACTAGTAGGAATAAGTTCATTTATCCAATATATAAACAATACTGCCTATGGACTTCAAACCCCTAAAACCATAGAAGATGTTAGATCCAATTTATCAACCAAGCTAGGATTAAACCCCATTGTTTACGAATCTTATCCAGAAAACAACATTCAAAATATTAATGCTAAGCTTTCGGGGCAAATTACCAGTTTTAATCCTTCCACTATTGTTGCTGGAACGGGAAATGTACTAACGATTCAAGGAAATGGATTTGGATCATTTAGAGGAACAGGCAGAGTACTTTTTACTTCGGCTAGTTTTTTTGAGCCACTTTCAGTAGATCCATATCCAGCACAATATGTATTTTGGTCTGACACCCTAATATTAGTTAAAGTGCCGAGCAGAGGCTATTCTGATAATAGTTTAACCGCAGGGTCTGGTTTAATTTCAGTTGAATCTGATACTTCTTTTGGTAATACCATTACTTCAACCAACTCTCTCCAAATAATGTATTCAAGATTAAATTTAGATGATGGAGGTTTATTGGTAGAACCAAAATTCAAAAATAAAAATGGAAATGGAGGTTATTATTTCAATCTATCTAATAATATAGATACAAATATTGCCGCAAACGAAGCTTTTCAGAGAAGTATACAAACATGGAGGTGCGCAACAAATGTTAACTGGGAAATTGGCCCTTCATCTAGTGACACACTTAATACCTTAGATGGACTCTCTTTAGTAAAGTATAGAGATATGGGGCCTTTCTTAATAAGTGTTACCTATCAATATTTTATTAATTGTGGTGGAGATTGGTACTTGGAAGAGGTTGATATCGATATAAGTAATATTATGAACTGGCATTATGGGAGTAATTCACCCGGATCTAACCAATTGGATTTTGAATCTTCTATGGTGTCTGCGTTAGGATCGGCACATATGGTTAAAAATTCGAATGAACTGTCTAGTGTTATGTACCATTCTTATTCCACTGGAGACTCATTTAAAGTATTAGGTACAGGAGATATAAATTGTGGAAATTATGTAATGGGACAAAGTATTGTAGCTACTGGGTGTTCACTTGGTCCAATAACTCCAATTACTAGTTGTCAAGTTGGATATACGGATGACGCTGCAGTAGAAATGATTGTGATGCCCATGAACAATAGTTGTAATGGGAACATTCCTGTAAAAGTGAAGATTAGGAATCCAGGGCTTACAATTTTAACCTCAGCACAAATTTTATGGAGTATAAATGGTGTGTCTCAGGCTCCATTTAATTGGACAGGAAATTTACCCACTGGAGATACTTCTGCTGTAACAACTATTGGTACTTTTAATTTTTCGAGTGGTAATACGACCGTAGTGGTGGCTACTAATCTTCCTAATGGTAATACTGATGGACAAACTGCGAATGATACTTCTACAAAAAATATTGAAATTCTCACATGCAATGCAATGAATATATCTGCTTTTAGCTACACGAGTCCAACGAATTATGGAAATTGTTTAGGTTATCTACCAATTACTCTTGTAGTGTACAACAATACCTCTGGGCAGAATCTATATAACTGTGTTATTCAATGGGAAATTAATGGTGTCCCTCAACCTACATATTATTTAAATGATACTGTACCTCCATACAACTACAGCTACCCTACATTAGGATATTTTAACTTTACATTACCAGGAACGCAGATCAAAGCATGGGTTGAATACCCAAATGGATTACCTGATATTAATAATTCAGGCGATACTTCATATCTTAATTTTATACCATCAGGACTATCTGGAATATATACGATTGGTGGTGTAGCTCCAGATTTTGTTGACATAAATGCTGCGTTTGCAGCTGTTAATAGTAGCGGACTTTGTGGCTCTGTTACTATGAACATTCGCCCAGGAACTTATACAGGCCCAAGTGTATTGAATATTACAAACCCTAAAAAACCTACTGCTATAAATACACTGCTTTTTCAAGCAGAAAATGGGGATAGTTCTTCAGTTATATTAACCAGTCCTGTGTCCAATAATTCAAGTACTAACTATACAGTTAGCTTATTGGATATTGGTTATACAACTTTTAACCAAATTACATTTAAGACAGCCTCAACCAATAACTACAGGAGAATAATAAACATAACTAATCCTAAATCTAATGTTATTTTTAGTAATTGTGCTTTTATAGGGAACAATGGAACAGCAGCGGTAGGCCAAGAAGCCATTTACTCATTAAATACTGTTGCACCATCTAATTTAACTGTTCGTAACAGTTCATTTATTGATGCTCCTATTGGAATTGGAATAAACAATTACGATTCAGTTTTAATTAGTAATAATTATTTTAATAATATCAACATTTATTTCTTAAAGATTTATGATGTTACAAATTTAACTATAACACAAAACACTAGTACTTCTTCAACAATCACCAAATTTATAATTCAATATTGTACTCCTGGATTAAATATTAATAATAATCAATTTTATAATACCGCAGGAATGTTTTATTATAATAGCTTTTCTGCGATAGCTCCAGGGATAGTGTATAACAATATGTTCATGTGCAATTTAGCTTATTCCAATAGAGGGTTGGAGATTGCAAATACGGATAATCTAGATTTTATTCATAACACATGCGTTGTGGATGGAAGCAATATTTCAGGCGGAACTCCTTTATATTTGAATGTTGGCTCTAGCTCTATTCTTTCTGGGATAAGATTAATAAATAATGTTTTTGCAAATTATGGCCCAACCGGTTATGCCATAAGGGAAGAGAATAATTCCAGTTCGTCGCCATCTCAATGGAAGAATTTTATAATTGAATCAGATGGAAATTGTTATTATTCAGCATCTTCTATGCTAGCCTGGTTAAATGATCCCATTCCTACATTAAATGGGATACAAACATACGGAGGTAAGGATGTAAACTCTATTCAAGTTGACCCTCAATTGAATAATTTAAACGATTTACATTTCCAACCATTAACAATTAACCATCAATTAATTGGAGCAGGGGTTCCTACAGTATATTCAACAGATATTGATGGGGATTTACGGAATACTTCTCCAACCATAGGAGCAGATGAGGCAAGCTCATTGGTATTTGACTTAGCATTGTCACACTACTTAATGGATTCAGTTGTATGTAATGGTAACAATCCTGTTCAGGCTTCAATTGTAAATTATAGCACTACTGCTGTGATAACAGCTGCAACTTTCAATTGGGAGGTAAACGGTATTACACAAGTGCCATACATTTGGAGTGGTAATTTATCTAATGGTCAATCAGCAAATATTTTTTTAGGAAGTTATAATTTTACAGGAGGTAGTTATACAATCAAATCATGGATAACTGATGCTAATGGCACATCAGATTTCAATCAATATAATGATACTATTAATAATGTATTTGATGCTGGAGGACTAAGTGGTGTTTACACGATTGGAGGAGCATCACCTTCTTATAATAATTTAGCTACTGCAATTAATGCGCTTCATACACAAGGAATTTGCTCATCTGTAATATTTAATATCCGTCCAGGAACTTATAATGAAAACATAGTTATCAATCACATAAAAGGAGCTGATTCAACTAATACAGTAACTTTTAAATCTGAGATAGGAAATACAGCCACCATCAATGGCGTATTTAATCCAGGGACAGTTGTCTTGGATGGTGCACATGATATCATTTTTGACTCCATTACCATTTCTGGTAATGCCATTTCTATAAAACTGCAAAATGATCCATGCCGCAATATATCTATTTTAAATAGTTATATTGATAATGCTATTTCTGCTCAAGCTACTGTTCATAAGTTTCATGTGATTAATTGTATGGTTATGGATCTAATTAACATACAACCTACTTGGTACGCAGATGGCTGTAGTGATATTCGAATTGAAAACAATTTTATTCAAGGTAAATTGTTTTTATTTAAAGTAGATGGTGCTCGAGTAATCAACAATGATATTCATGACTACGTTTATCTAGAATTTGTTTACAATTTTCAAATCATTGGCAATAAAATTGAACACTTGACAAATGGATCTACTGGATCTTCATTAACGTTGCGTACCTTAAGCAGTAGTTTAAACAGAGGTCTGGTTGAAAACAATTTCATATATACCTCCTTTATTGGTGCGTCTCCGATTTACTATGCTCCGAAATCTGATGCTACTGATTATACCGATATTTTTAATAACAGCCTTTTTGTTGACAATAACTCCTCAGGAGCGAAGGCCCTGATAACTACTGGTAATGACAATCCAAACGTGTTACGATTTTACAACAACAACATTCAAATGGCAAATACCAACCCTTTTATTAGTTTAGGAAACAATTATAGTATGTTTGAATTTAATAATAATAATTATTACCGTAGTGCTCCATTCGTAGGTAATTTTGCTATAAGTGCACAAACTTATTCAACTATTGTAAATTGGCAAGTTGCATTAGGATATGATTATAATAGCTATTTAACCAACCCAGGTTTTATTTCTGGCTCATCAGATCTTCATATTGGAACTATTTATCAATTAGATGGTACAGGAAATAGTATTTCTAATTTATCAATAGATATTGATGGTGACATCCGAACACCAAGTTATCCAGATATTGGAGCTGATGAAATAGCGTTACCTCCTATTGGATATGATATAGGTGTGCTTTATTTCTATTCAATTATTGAAAGTTGTGATTCTATACCAATACATGTGAAAATTAAAAATTATGGTGATTCAACGATAACCAATTTAGTTATTGGTTGGAAGATAAATCAAACACTCCAAGATTCAGTAATTTGGAATGGCATTTTAGGTGCTGATAGTATTTCTCAACCCATATTAATTGGTTATCATGATTTTGATCCTGCGAATATGGATAGCCTTACTGCATGGACAACCTTACCAAATGGCCAAATTGATACTGTGGTTATTAATGATTCCCTCAGAACTTTACCAATTGGAGGAAAATTCAATGGCACATATACTATCGGTGCAACAGCCAGTGATTTTTCTACTTTTAATCAGGCTTTTGATTTAATGAAGCTATATGGAATGTGTGGTCCTGTAATTTTTGAAGTAAAAGATGGTGTGTATCCTGAAAGGTTGAAAATTGGTAACATCCCAGGTTCATCCAGTGTAAACACCATTACCATTACTAGTCAAAATCAAAACAAAAATTTAGTGTTATTAGGTGATACAGTTTCATTCCCAGGTTTAACTGATTATACATTAAATCTGACCTCTGGTAGTCATTACGTCACTTTCGATAAAATATCATTTGCGAATTATGCTTCAACTGGTGATTATATTGTACAATTAGATTCGGCCATAAATGACATCTATTTTAATGATTGTCGATTTATTGGCGATAATTGGTCAGCTTCTCCTGGAGGTGTGCTTGCCAATTTTGATGGTCGTATAGATACTATTGAATTTAATCGATGTGATTTTATTAGATTGGCTAAAACTATCTATATCGACAATCAATACAATACCTCTCACATTCTAATTGATAGCTGTAATTTCTTGTCACCAAACTCCGGTTTTTATGTGGCTTATGCCAATGACATTACACTTCAAAACTGTTTTTTCGAATCTCCAGCTACAGGTACTACTCCTGTTGATTTTCAAATCGCTAGTAATGTTAACTTAATTGGTAATCACTTTGAAAACGCCTATGTGCATTTCGCTAGTACGGATGGGGGAGGTTATAGTAATCCATCTATCATTGTCAATAACTTTTTTAGTTCAATTTCTAACATAGCATTAGAACTTTCCTATTCAGATTATTATAAGGTATATAACAATAACATATATGGTTCAGGCAATTTTTATGCGTTTTACATCCATCAAAGCAAGGAATTGGAAGTGGTCAACAATAACATTTATAGTTCGGGAACTTACAACTATACGATACAAAATTCAAACCCGATTTCTTATCCAATTCAGAGTTACAATAACAACATATTTCCTGCAAAAATTCGATATTTTACCTCACTATCTAATTACACGGATTTTACAACTATCAATAGTTTTTTCCTTGCTTCTGGTTTAGATAGTAATTCAATTAGTGTCGATCCTATTTATGTTGACCCTAAGGATCTTCATGTGCTTAACCCCGCTTTGGATGGTACAGCAATGGTTTTACCAGAAATCATTGATGACATTGACAAGGAAATGAGAAACGTTTTAACTCCAGATATTGGAGCAGATGAAGTAACTTTTTTAGGACTTGACGTATTGGCATACAGCCTTGAATCACCTATAACTATATGTGAAGGGAATAATAATGTAGAGGTAAAAATCAAAAACCAAGGAACGAATACCTTAACAAGTGTCAATATTATTTTACAAATTAATGATTCCGTTTTCCCTCCTTTTTTATGGACAGGATCATTAACAACAGGGCAAATTTCCGGGAATATAAATCTTGGCACAATTAATTTTCCTTGGGATTCTAACTACACTTTTACGGCGTGGACTGATAATCCAAATGGAAGTATAGATGAGTTAGTTACAAATGATACTTTGATTGTTAATCAAGTATTTTATCCAGCTTTAACAGGCACATACACTATTGGAGGTGTAAACCCAAACTATATCACATTAGTTGATGCTGTAAATGCATTAACCATTAATGGAATTTGTGGGCCAGTAGTTTTTAATATCAGAGATGGAGTATATACAGAACAAGTTACGTTAACTGATGTAAATGGTTCTTCTGCAACAAATACAATAACTTTTCAATCAGAATCTTTAGATTCTACTCTTGTTAGAATAGAATACAATGGTGGATCTGCAAATAACCATGTCATCGAAATTGCTGCAGATTTTGTTACTTTCAGGTACTTGTCTTTTAAAGCATTAAACCCTTCATATGGTATTATTATTGATTACGATGGAGCTGATAATTTAACCATTGAATATTGTAACCTAATAGGAGTTCATCCACCTATAGGTCAAGCTTCTGCATGGCAAGCTTTAATCTTTAATCAAACGAGTGGTGATAATAATCTTAAAGTATTGAACAATACTTTTGTTGAAGGGTCTTATAGTATATGGGCTGGATCAGTATCTTCAAATTATGAAATTATCAATAACAAATTCTATAACCAAATAATTGGTGGCACATTCTTAGATCAGGCTTCAAATTTTGTTATTAGTAATAACTTGTTCGAATCTACTATGATAGATGAAGATAATATGCAAGCCATTCAATTTTATATCAGTGGCTCTGGTTTAATAGAAAAAAATAGAATTATTAATTATAATGGTGCTGGTATTAGTTGTTACTATTTAACTAATTCAATTGTACGAAATAATTTTGTTTCTATAAAAAAAGTTGTCGCAAGCCCTTATACTGTACCTGGAATCTCATCAGGGAAAAATAATAAGATATTAAATAATACTGTTGTTATTTATCCTTCTACTACAAATTATAGTTTTGCGATGTCTATTGATAATTATGGAAATGAAATAAAAAACAACAGTTTCATTAATTTGAGTTCAGGTTATGCCCTTAATTTTTGGGGTACTACTTCCCCAAATACGATAGATTATAATAATTTATACACAAATGGAACTAATATCGTTTATGACAACGGCACTCTTTATTCTACTTTATCTCAATGGCAAATTGCTTCATTTCATGATTTAAACTCTGTTAATACGGATGTTGCTTTTTTCTCACTAACTGATCTTCATGTTTTAAACGCCCCTTTATTGGATAATGCTGGTGTATCTAGTTTTGATGTAACCGATGATATTGATGGTGATGTTAGAGGAGCTTCTCCTGATATTGGGGCTGATGAATTTATACCATTGTCTGAAGAAATTGAAGCCATATCCTTTAACCCATTAATTACTAATTGTGATTCTTCTGGTATTGAAATGATCATTAAAAATAATGGAACTAATCTATTAACATCGGCTACAGTTAATTGGACTGTAAATGGTTCTCCTCAATTACCATTTTTTTGGACTGGAAGCCTTACGAGTCAATCTACTTCTACACCATTTGTTTTTGGAGGATATAATTTCCAATCGAGCAATCAATATCAAATAATTGCTTGGGTAGAAGATCCAAATGGAATAATCGATCCATATAATAACAATGATACTATTATACAGAACATTGATTTAGATTTATCATTAGATCTTGGTTTAGATGATACCATTTGTAGTGATGCTTCCTTTATATTAAATGCTGGAGGACCCTACACATCATACTTGTGGTCAGATGCTTCTACTAATAGCACCCTTAGTGTTTCTACTGCAGGAATATATTGGGTAACGGTAACAAATATTTATGGGTGCGCAGCAACTGATTCCATACAAATAGATACTTTCCCTGCTTCGCCTGTTCCTATTATTTCTGTTAATGGTAACAACATGCTTTCTAGTGTTGCCAATAACATCCAATGGTATTACCAAGGAACTCCAATTGGTGGTGCAACATTTCAAATTTATACAGCGACTATCAGTGGTTGGTATTCTGTACAATATACCGATGCAAATGGTTGCTCAGTAATGTCAGATACTGTAAATGTTACTGTGGTTGGATTGAATGAAATTATTAATTCAAAGAACTTCATTAGCATCTATCCTAATCCAAATAACGGAGAATTTAATTTAGAATTTATGAATAACTCCTCAACTAATGTTACAGTTGAAATTCACAATGCATTAGGACAAATTATTTTCACAAAAAAATACACTAAAAAAGGAGTAGTTAAAGATAAATTAAATTTAGGGCACCTAATGAGTGGCGTATTTTCATTAACTGTAAATGGCGAAAATTATAAGTCTATTAAACAAATTGTTATCAATAAATAAGCACATTATGAAAATTAGTTTCATTACCCTTAACCTTTACCTTTTAACTATTTTTTCTGCAAAAGCACAATTAAACGGAAGCTATACCATTGGTGGAGTTTCTCCAGATTATATAGATATTGTAAGTGCCCAAGCAGACTTATCGCTTCAAGGAGTAAATGGACCTGTAACATTTAATATTAGATCTGGTGATTATAGTTCTACTGTTACTAGCTTTAGTTTTGGCTCTTTATTTTTAATTGTTTTTCAGTCTGAAACTCAAAACCCAAATGATGTTATTTTAGATGTTAATGCATTTTATTCGTGTAGTAATATAACGTTAAACGCAGTTACCTTTTATCCTAATAGTAATAGTGGGGCTGGAGGATTTAATTATAAGGGAATGAATATTGAGGCAGGAAATAATATTACCATAAGTAATTGTATAATTAGGGGGAAGGCTGCCATTAATTATCGAAATGGCATATCCATTGTAAAGGCCCAATCTCATTCTCTTATTAACAACAATTTTATAGATTTGGATAATGCTATTTCGTTTTCAAGCTCCACTTATTGGGGATCACATCGCCATTATGGATTAAATATTGTTAAAGGTTGTGTTTTTGATTCCTGTGATACTGGACTAAGGGTTATGGGTGAAATATGGGATACGTTGGATGTTTTTGAGAATACGTTTATTAATTCAGGAATAGGGATATACCTTGATGGATCTGATGATGAAGTTGACCATACCCTAATTCATCAAAACATTATGTATAATATTAATAATTACGGTATTCGTATTGATAATAATACATACTCTTCAACCTTTTTTCCTATAAAAATATACAACAATATGATCTCTGGAGGATTTAATGGTGGTCTTTCACTATGGAATGCTCAGGGTCAATTTTACACGCCTAACATTATCTGTTTACGGATAAGAGACACAAGGTATACAGAATGTTATAATAATTCTTTTTATGGAGGTGTGAACATAGAAAAAGCCGATTATGTGAAATTTAAAAATAATTGTGTGAGCAGTGATACCTCGCTCTTAATGTTTGTGGATTTTCAAAGTGATTTTTTGGAGAGCGACTACAACAGCTTTCACCGAAGTAATGACAGTGTAAAAGTAGTATACAATTCTTCATGGTACTGGGAATTAGATTCCATCAAAATCTTAACTGGAAACGAACAACATTCAGTTTATACAAATCCGTTATATAATAGCAATATCGATTTACACGCTACCCATCCTCTTATTCAATTCGCAGCTACTCCTATTTCTTATGTAACCAACGATATTGACTACGAGTCTAGAAATGTGAATCCCGACATTGGAGCAGATGAGTTCAACAACTCCAATCTTCCTCCCTATGCCTATTTTTCACACCCATGTTCAAGTGGTTCTCTTAACATCGATTTCTCTGACATGACTGTTAGACCTGGAACCTATCATTGGGACTTTGGTGATGGCGACACATCGATAGTTGGTAATCCTAGCCATTCTTTTCCTTCTTATGGCATTTATTGGGTTACACTAAAAGCTACAAACTTATTTGGAACACATCAATGGTCAGATTCTGTTTCGGTTGTTGCACCTGTAACAATACAAAACAATGGAACAGATTTATTCATTTCTAACAATTTTTCGAATTACCAATGGTACCTAAATGGTAATGCTATCCCCAACGAAACCTCAAATATATACACTCCTTTATTTAATGGCTCGTATTCCATTTCATACGAAGATTCATCAGGATGCATAATTACAACAAGTGATTTAAGTTTTATTATTGGAATAGAGGATATTATAATAAATGAGAAAATACGCTTATTTCCTAATCCAAATACAGGCCAATTTACCATAGAAAAACCTATTGGATTAAACAAAGAGGTTAAGGTAGAATTATTGGATGCTGCTTCTAAATTAATATTGGAGAAAGTTATACCAATAGGTAAGCAAAAAGTAGAAATTGATATAACGAATTATAGTAGGGGTATTTATTATTTACAACTTATAGTAGAGGATGAAGTGTTTGTAAAGCAGATTTTAAAGAATTAGTACAAATAAATAAATAAACTCTTATTGCTATTTTTAATGTTATTAAATGCTAAAATTGAATACAATATCAAGTTTCAAAAAATCAAAAAATGAGGATTTTTGATCAATATTTAAAAAAAATCGGTAGGATTAAAAATTATTATTTTAACAAAGCTCAAAAGTAAATATTCAACAATCAAAACCCCTCCAGCATAAAATTTTACAAAATTTTTTTTGTGTAAAATCTTTTTTTTAAAAAATAATTTTTCTCTCGTTAAATTTGGTATCAATAGTAACGATTACTAATTAAAACCCAGTGTACGAAAATGATCAACGACCAATTTTCTCCCTTACAGTTTCTGAATTTGTAGAATTACAAAGATTTCTATATAAAGAGCAGACAATTGGATATACCCCTCCTGTATTATCTCCAGAAAAAATAGAACAAGATGATATCATTGATGTACATGAGGCCTCACGTATCACTTTTTTAAAAGTTGAAACTATCTACTCTAAAGTTTGCCGATCGGAGATGAAAGCTGCCTCCTCTGGTCGCCCACTGACTTTTTCTAGAAAAAAATTAATAGAATGGATGGCTAATGGCCGGCCATCTGTAGCAGAAATGATGGCTGATGATTATTTTAAAAAACTTAAAAAATAACTAACTAAAATGGAAAC
>CAYHWX010000092.1:0-1940 GCA_964360245.1 uncultured Vicingus sp. | reverse complement strand
CTATTAACACAAATACTGTAAATCATAATATTATGAAGCAGGCTACTTATGCAACAGAAGATGTAGGGAAAGAACTTATTGGTGAAGGCAAAAGTAATGTTGCCACAATAATTACTACTGTTTCTATTATTATAGGTATTGGTGCCCTTTCGTATGCTGGTTACAAGATTTATAAATATTATAAAGAAGAAGAACAGAAATAGAATAATCTATTTCTGTTGCATTTATAATTTTCTAAGTAATTATTTATCATTAAATAGTTATTAAAATATCCAAATAATAAAACGAGTTTATTTAAATTAAGTGCAGGTTTAACTCAATGATATTATCAAATATTGGAGTAAAAACATCTAAATTTATCCGAGTATAATTATTTATTAGTGGCTGTAAAACCTAAGTTTATCCGAGTTAAATTGTTAGTTAAATTGTGTAAATACAAGTTTATTTAAATAATATTTATCTATAATTGGTTAAACTCAAATTAACTTAGTTTATCCGAGTTAACTTGCTTGAAAATAAATAAGCTTATTCCAACCTAATATAGCTACCCTTTTAATTACCCTCATTTAATTTTAATTAATAAATTAAATAATGGTTCGGGAGGAGGGCATAATCAATTATAAAAAACCATCAAGGCGTGCAGAATATTTTGAGGCTCAGCATGATTTTGATAAATATAAGTTTGGTATATTAAAATTAACCTTACATCAAATAGAATCTTCCCTCGATTTTATTGATCGTGATTCTGATTATTTTTTAAAAGATGATTCTAAAGATGATATTTTATATGATATTAAAGATGATACTCCAGAACCTCAAGTTCACCATAAGAAAATTAAATTAAATTTATCTCAACAACAATTAGCTGTGATGTTGCATTTATTTAAGGAAATGGGAATATTTACAGATTATGATTATGGAAGTGATTATTTTCCGGGAAGATTTGCTGAAATTTTTAAATCCAATTTTAAGTGTAAAGGCAAAGGAGAACTTAGGGATTTAGTTTATTTTACAACAATAATTAACAGACCCACTAAATCAAGATATTATTATGCAACAAGAGATGTTCAAAATAAATTTCAAAAACAATTTGAAAAAGCCCTGAATTCTTTGGCTGATGAATTTTTAGATAACACTACAAAAATTATGCTTTCTGAACGTCCTTCAAACATTGACACTCCTCTTAAATAAATAAAATTAATTTGATGTCAAAAAAAAAAATATTGACATAATTTATCGAAAATTTTATGGTCGTAAAACATTAAGACCATGAATAAAGACGATTTAATTACTCTTCAACACCTTCAAGATTTCGAAAACAGAATCAACAAAAGGTTAGATGCCATCGAAGCAAGCAACTCTTCCTTAAACAATTCTAACAGAACGCCCAATTATCTTAGGACTATTGGCGCTAAAAAACTACTAAAGGTTTCCGATAACAAACTCAAGACGATGAGACAGAATGGAGAGATACCTTATACTTTCATAGCTGGGACCTATTATTACCCTGAGGGAGAAATAATAGAAATACTTGATAATAACACAATTAATAAATTAAAATAAAAATTATGGACAATTCACTTTACGTATTAAAAACAACTCAGATTTATGCTCAAGTTATCGATAAGAAAAAGATTGATGCTTCTCATGCTATCTCGAATTTAGAATTATAAGGTGTTGTTCACATTTTTTTTTAGCTAAATAATTATAATTTTTTAGGAAGAAAATTTGTTTTACTCTTTTTGGTGTCATACTGAAATAAAACGACCTACGACGTACTCCCAAAAAACACCAAAACAGCCAAAAATTACATCAAACTGGCTAAAAAAGAACCACAGAATAAAAAAATGGATATATCATTGTCTAATTCATTGCTTTTCAATAGTTTCGTAGGGTCAAGTTAAATAATATTATTATGAAAAAACTTGTTCTTGTATTAC
>CAYHWX010000091.1:2962-14605 GCA_964360245.1 uncultured Vicingus sp. | reverse complement strand
TAAATACATTTCTTTTTTAGAAATAACCTATTCTTTTTCTCGTTTTTCTTTATCTTCTTTTTGAATATCCAATTCTTTATTGGCTACAATCAATTCTGCTGCACGTTTTTCTTTTTCATCATTTTGAAAAGCCAATTCTTTGTTGGCAATACCTAACTCATTTGCGCGTTTTTCTTTTTCATCGTTCTGAAAAGCCAGTTCTTTGTTGGCAATAATTAATTCTGCCGCTCTTTTTTCTTTTTCATCATTTTGAAAGGCGAGTTCTTTGTTAGCAACACCCAGTTCATCAGCACGTTTTTCTTTTTCATCATTTTGAAAAGCCAATTCTTTGTTGGCTACAATCAATTCTGCTGCACGTTTTTCTTTTTCATCATTTTGAAAGGCGAGTTCCTTATTAGCAACTCCTAGTTCATCAGCACGTTTTTCTTTTTCATTATTTTGAAAAGCCAGTTCTTTATTGGCTACAATCAATTCTGCTGCTCGTTTTTCTTTTTCATCATTTTGAAAGGCGAGTTCTTTATTGGCAATAATTAATTCTGCCGCTCGTTTTTCTTTTTCATCATTTTGAAAAACCAATTCTTTGTTGGCTGTTCGCAATTCCATTGCCCATTTTTGTTCGGAAATGTCTCTTGCAACAACAACAGCACCAATTATTTTTCCTTTCTCATCTTTATAAACGGAACCATTAAATAGTACATCTGTCAATTTACCAGTTTTATGACGAAATGTAAGAGGCAAATCAGCAATAAACCCTTTTTTAAAGACTTCTTGATATACTTTTTGAGCGTTTTTAGGTTCGGTGAAATAATCATAAAAATTAGTGCCAACGAGCAGTTCACGTTCAACACCTGTAATGTTTACCTTAGCTTGATTCATGTCGGTAATTTTACCTTCAACACTAATGGTAATCAATGGATCTAAGCTGGCTTCTATCAAGCTACTGGCATAATGAGAATCGTGCGAATTTGTTCTTTCCATTGTATAATTATTTTTGACGCCTATTAAATTTTAATTTATTTCAATTCGGTTTCCGATATCTTCAATTGGGCTTCGTCGTTTGTCTTTTAATTGTTTAAAATGAGAAGGAGATAGTCCTGTCATTTTTTTAAATTGATTGGATAAATGGGCAACGCTGCTGTAATTCATTTTCCATGCAATTTCTGTAATGTTTAACTCACCATAAATAATGAGTTCTTTAATGCGTTCAATTTTATGAGAAATAATAAATTGTTCAATGGTGGTTCCTTGTACTTCCGAAAACAAGTTTGCCATGTAGGTATAGTCGTAATGTAATTTTTCGCTTAAAAAATCAGAAAAATTTACTTTATTTACTTCGTCGGTATAATGCACCATTTCGACAACTACATTTTTAATTTTTTCTATCAACATGGCTCTTTTATCGTCCATTAACTCTAAACCAGAAAGAAGTAAGCCACTTTTTATCTGCTCACGTTGCTCCATAGTAATGTTTTCCATAATTTCTACTTCGCCCAATTCTACTGGAGTAAAATGCAGCTCCAATTTTTTCAATTCCTCTCTTACCGCCATTTTGCAGCGGTTACTAACCATGTATTTGATGAATAATTTCAAAATTATTTTAAAGAATTGGTAGCCAAAGGTGGCAATTTAGTAGCCTAAAAAGTTACATAACTATTGTAAAAAGTTACATAATTCACACCTTTCATCCATTGATGTGTATAAAAAACAGCTACTTAAAAAGGAAGGAAGGAGAAAATACAACAACTTTAAACCTGTATCAAACAGAAAGATTCCTTTTTTGTGTAAGATAGGAATTATTTAGGAGGAGAGCTAAAAAATATTCATTTTAAATTTACAATGGATGGAGTCCAAATGTTAACATGTAAGGAGGGTTCTAAAAATTAACAGATTGCTTCCCTTCTATCAAGAGGGGCAAGGGGTGTGTTATTTAGAAATCCAACCGAGCTTGCGAGCTCAACAAAGTTAATTTTTAGAACCCTCCTTAATAAAAATAAAATTGGAATCGAACCAAGCACACACTGTCCCAATCTATCGAGGCTGCTTAAGAAGGAATGGAGAAATCGAAGGAAAGAATGAAAATAGCTAATAAAATAGTATCGCTATTTATAGGTAATTAGCTAACAAATACGTAAAATTGCAACCTTAATTTTATCCGTCAGTTGACGAATAAAAGGGCCTATAGCTCATTCGGTTAGAGCAACTGACTCATAATCAGTAGGTGCTTGGTTCGATTCCAAGTGGGCCCACAAAAAAAGTCTTGCGTAGTACAAGGCTTTTTTTATTTCATTACATTTTTATAAATGTTAAAAGGAATTAAAAATATCATTTTCGATTTAGGAGATGTAATCATTAACATCAATGCCAGTTTAACTATTTATGCATTTCAGCAGTTACTACAAGAAGCTTATCCTGCAATGGAAAAGGAATTACACTCCAAAAAAATAGTGGAAAAATTTGAAAAAGGAATATACTCAACGACTGATTTTATTTCTTTTTTAAAAAAACATCTTCCAACGCTAACTTCAGCAACTATCATTAAAGCTTTTAATGCCATGTTGCTGGATATCCCTGAAGAAAGAATATCGCTCATAAAAAAGCTATCAAAAAATTACCGTGTTTTTTTGTTAAGCAATACCAACGAAATTCATTTGGACTTTATTAATCAGCACGTTTCTAAAAAATTTGGCTTAAAATCTATAGCTACAATTTTTGAAAAGACTTATTATTCTCATGAGATGGGGTTACGAAAACCAAATCCAGAAATTTTTAAGTTAATTTTAGCGGATAAAAATCTAAATGCAGCCGAAACATTGTTTATTGATGACTCAGAAGAGCATATTATTACGGCAAAACAGTTAAATTTGAAAACTTATCACCTTATTAAACCTGAAACTATTTTAGATATTTTTTAGCAATGAAAATAAACCGAAAACATCAACAAACCATTTGGTTAAAAGAGAACAACGAAAAGATTATTCAGGTTTTTGATCAACGATTTTTTCCCCATCAAATTAATATTTTTGATATCACCAATACCAGTGAGGCAATTTATGCCATCAAGGAAATGATAGTTAGAGGAGCTCCATTAATTGGTGTCACTGCTGCTTATGGAATGTATTTGGCTTGTATAGAAGCGAAAGAAAAAAATAACCCAAACGAATACATTGTTGAAGTTAGTAAAAAATTAAACGCAACTAGACCAACGGCTGTTAATTTAAGTTGGGCTATTGACATGATGCAGAAAGCAATTAATGCAGAAAGCAGTATTCAGAAAAAAATCGAAGTTGCACTAAAAACAGCTAATCAAATAAAACAAGACGACATCGATATTTGTTACCACATAGGAAAGCATGGATTAGCATTAATAAAAGCTATTGCTAAAGAGAAAAATGGAGAAACCGTTAACATTCTTACGCATTGTAACGCTGGCTGGTTAGCTACTATCGATTGGGGAACAGCATTATCACCAATTTATCACGCTCAAAAAGAGGGTATTGATGTTCATGTTTGGGTAGATGAAACCCGCCCAAGAAACCAGGGAGCCAATTTAACTGCTTTCGAGTTGAATGAACAAGGAATTAAACACACCTTAATTAATGATAATACTGGTGGACATTTAATGCAACATGGCATGGTTGATATCGTTCTTGTTGGCTCTGATAGGACTACTAAAAACGGTGATGTTGCTAATAAAATAGGAACTTATTTAAAAGCCTTGGCTGCTTTTGATAACAATATCCCTTTTTATGTAGGATTGCCTTCATCCAGCATAGATTTTTCTCTATTGGATGGGGTAAAAAATATACCTATTGAGACTAGAGATGAGAACGAGGTAAAATACATTCAAGGAAAGGTTGATGGTGAAATTAAATCGATTTTAATTTGTCCAGAAACAACTCCAGCTTTAAATTATGGTTTTGATGTTACTCCTGCAAAATATGTAACGGGATTAATTACTGAACGTGGGATTTGTGAAGCTTCTGAAGAAGGTATTAAAGGCTTGTTCCCCGAAAAATTTTAGAATAAAAGAATTACTTTTGAATCATCACAAAATTTGAACACCACATGAGGAATTTATGGAATAATGAACACGCCAATCAATTAGGTAATGACTTAGTAAAATTAAGAGTTTATACTTCCCGGTTATTAGGACAGGAAGACGATTTGGTGTTGCATGGTGGTGGAAATACTTCTGTTAAAGTAAAAGAAACTAATATATTTGGTGAAGAAGAAGACATTATTTATGTAAAAGGTAGTGGATGGGATTTGGGAACAATTGAAGCTGCTGGATTTGCTCCTGTTAAGTTAAATAACTTGTTGCAATTGTCCCAACTAAAAGAATTGAGCGATGTAGAAATGGTAAAATACCAACGTATAGCAATGACCAATCCCTCTGCTCCAAACGCATCAATTGAGGCTATTTTACATGCTGTTATTCCTTTTAAATTTGTCGACCATACCCATGCAGATGCTGTGGTAACTATTACCAATACTCCTAAAGGTGAAGAAATAATAAAAGAACTTTATGGAAAAAATATGCTCATTATTCCTTATGTGATGCCTGGGTTTGTGCTGGCTAAAGAAATATACAACCTAACTAGAGGTGTAGATTGGAGTAAGTTGGAAGGTATGATTTTGTTAAACCACGGTGTTTTTACTTTTCATGATGAGGCTAAGGTAAGTTATGACAAAATGATAGAAATTGTTACCAAAGCAGAAAATTACTTGGCAAAAAATGCCACCAAGCAATTGGAAGCTAAGAATACCAAAAGTATTGATGCTTTGGAGATAGCGAAGATTAGACGGAGTATTTCTAAGTTGATGAATAAACCTGTTTTGAGTAAATTCGATAACTCAGAAATTAGTGTTGCATTTAGTCAGCTTACTAATGTCACAGACATTACCAGTAGAGGAACATTAACTCCCGACCACATCATTAGAACAAAACGAACTCCAGTGGTTATTAAAGACAATTTTGAAGATGCAATTCAAAATTACGCAAATGAGTATCAAAATTATTTTAATGAATTCAATACTGGAAACTTAACTTGTTTGGATTTAGCTCCTCGTTGGGCTTTATTACCTGATTATGGAACATTATCCTTTGGCACCACAGTAAAAAACTGCAACATCATTAACGACATTGCTCAACACACCATAAAATCTATTTTTCAGGCAGAACAGCTTGGTGGATTTACGGCTCTTCTTAAACATGATTTGTTCGAAATGGAATACTGGGAACTAGAGCAAATGAAGTTGAAAAAAGAAAGTGCTTCCAAACAGATGCAGGGGAAAATTGCATTAGTTACTGGAGCTGCCAGTGGTATTGGTAAAGCGTGTGTTGAAAAATTAGTGGAAGAAGGAGCAGTTGTTGCCGCTTTGGATATTAATCCTTCTATCAGCACAATTTTTAAAACGATTAATGTTCTAGGATTAGTATGCGATGTAACCAACACCACTCAATTGGAAGATGCTATTAAAAAAACGGTTACTCATTTTGGTGGTTTGGATATGTTGGTTGCTAATGCTGGAATTTTCCCTGAAAGTAATTCTATTGCAAACATGAACATGGATACTTGGAATAAAAGTATTGAAATAAACCTAACCAGTTATCAGTCCTTGTTTCAAAAATGCTATCCTTTTCTTTCTTTAGGGATAGACCCTGCCATTGTTATTATTTGTTCCAAAAATGTTCCGGCTCCTGGACCTGGTGCTGCTGCCTATTCGGTAGCAAAAGCAGGTTTAGCTCAATTGGGTAGAATTGCAGCCTTGGAGTTTGGTGAAAAAGGAATTAGAGTAAATACGCTTCATCCACATTTGGTTTATGATACAGGAATTTGGACGGATGAAATATTAAAAGGTAGAGCAAAAAATTATGGTTTAACAGTTGAAGAATATAAAACCAATAATTTGTTGAAAATTCAATTGTCGTCAAAAGACGTTGCTCTTACTACTTTTGCACTACTAAGCGATTCATTTAGGACAATTACGGGGGCTCAAATTCCTATTGACGGGGGGAATGATAGGACTATTTAAGTAACTTTAATGATATCTTGACATAACTCTATCAAAACTCCATTTGCTGATTTTGGATGAATAAAACAAACTAATTTATTATCAGCTCCTTTTTTTGGTTCATCGTTCAACAAAATAAACCCGTTTTCTTTTAATCTTTTCATTTCTGCTTTTATATCATTAACAGCAAAAGCGATGTGATGAACTCCTTGCCCTTTCTTTTCAATAAATTTTGCAATAGCACTATCAGGGTTCATGGCTTCCAATAATTCGATTTTACTATCTCCTAATTTAAAAAAAGAAGTAATTACTCCTTCACTTTCTACTGCTTCAGATTGATAAGGAGTTATTCCTAAAAGTTGAGAATAAATTTCATTAGCACTTTCTAAGCCGCTAACGGCAATACCAATATGTTCTATTTTATTCATGTTTGAGCAAAAAAAACCCTGACGATAACGGTCAGGGTTTACTAATATCTAAATAACTAATTATTTCTTTACGAAAGTTTCAGTTTTGTTATCGTAATTTAAATAGTAAATTCCTTTTTTAAGGTTAGTTACATCAACTTTTTCACCAAATCCTTTTTTAACAATGTTTCCGTAACTATCGTAAACTTCAAATAATGTTTCTCCAGTAAAGTTTAAAAAATCTTTTGCTTTAATTGGGCTAAAAGTAATTTCACCAACTGTTGCGAGATATCTTGAAGCTTGAGAATATCTTGGTTTTCCAGAATAATCTACTTGTTTTACCCTAAACTTATTTTCGCCAGAATGAGGAGTAATTTTAAATTGGTATTTATTTTCAACATCAGTACCAGCACCATCAACTTCACCAACTTTAATCCATTTGTTCCATCTAAATTGCTCAACGATAAATGTTAATTTACCAGTTTCACTTTTAGTAGTCCAGTCAAAATTACCATCATTAGAAATTTCCATGGTTACAATTTCGAAAGTACTTTTTGGTTTTAATACCTCAGGATTTAAAACTTTTGGCTTACAATCATCTTTATGTTTAATCTTAACAATAACTGGATCTCCAATTTTTAATTGAAAATTTGCAAAATCAATCTCAAAAGCACTTGAGTTTACCTCGTCAGTAGTTACTTCACCATTAATGGTAACTTCGAATGTACAGAATCCAACGCCACTACCGGCAAATGGATTTTGAACGTAAAGATTTTTACCTTGGTAATGTCCTTCTAGCACAATAACTCCTGTAGCATTTACTTGAAATGTAACAAGAGAAATAAGTAATACGAAAAATAATCGTTTCATAGTTGATGTTGTTTTACCCATTTAATTAGTATGCAATATTAAAACCTTATATCTAATATTCAAAATATTTTTTAACTTTTATCGTATTTAAAACCTATTTTATCGATTTTGTTAAATATTTCGTGCCTATAAAGTTGTTTTTTTTCTGAAAACCAAAGTTAAAAAACACATTCAAATAACAAATTTCTCGTATCAAAAAAAATTAGCAGTAATGGAAAGCTAACTATATTTAGATGAAATGCAGAATTTAGCATTAAATAGAAATTGAAATATTTACTCCCTTGTAAAAAAGCATTAATTTCGCTAAAAATTCAAGAGCACAATGAAATACATAAGAATTAACGATTTATTAAAATCTCCAACTATTGGTAGTGAGGTGATTGTAAAAGGATGGGTAAGAACATTTAGAAGTAATCGATTTATAGCGATTAATGATGGATCAACAATTAATAATATACAGGCAGTAGTTGATTTTGAAAAAGAAGATGAAAAAGAATTAAAAAGAATTACAACTGGCTCCTCAATTGCTGTATTTGGTGAAGTTGTAGCCTCTCAAGGTAAAGGACAAAGTATTGAGATAGTAGTAAAATCTTTTGAAATTTTAGGAGATGCTAACCCTGATGAATTTCCTTTACAACCAAAAAAACATTCCTTAGAATTTTTAAGAGAAATAGCCCATTTGCGTTTTAGAACTAGCACTTTTGGAGCAATAACAAGAGTTCGTCATTCCATGATTTTTGCTATTCATAAATTTTTTAACGACAAAGGATTTTATAATATTCACACCCCCATTATCACTGGCTCGGATGCCGAAGGTGCTGGGGAGATGTTTAGAGTAACAACTTTAGACATCAAAAACCTTCCTAAAACGGAAGATGGTGGAGTAGATTATCAGCAAGATTTTTTTGGAAAAGAAACCAACCTCACCGTTTCTGGACAGTTAGAAGCTGAATTAGCCGCATTGGCTTTAGGAAAAGTATATACTTTTGGACCAACTTTTAGAGCTGAAAACTCGAATACCACTCGCCATTTATCTGAATTTTGGATGATAGAACCCGAAGTTGCTTTTAACGATTTAAACGATAACATGGATTTAGCAGAAGAAATGCTAAAATATTGTGTTCAATATGCTTTGGATAAATGTGCTGAAGATTTGGCTTTTTTGGCTGCACGTTTAGAAGAAGAAGACCAATCAAAGCCACAAGATCAGCGTTCTTTACCATTAATTGAGAAATTAAAATTTGTGGTAGAAAATGACTTTGTTCGATTAACTTATACCGAAGCCATTGAGATTTTAAGAAACTCAAAACCAAATAAAAAAGGGCAATTTAAGTATCCAATTGAAAGTTGGGGTGCTGATTTACAATCGGAACACGAACGATTTTTGGTAGAAAAAGAGTTTAAAAAGCCAGTAATATTAACGGATTATCCTGCCAACATCAAAGCATTTTATATGCGTCAAAACGATGATGGTAAGACAGTTAGAGCTATGGACATTCTTTTCCCAGGGATTGGTGAAATTGTTGGAGGCTCACAAAGAGAGGAACGTTTAGACATTTTAAAAGAAAAAATTAAAACCTTTCACATTCCTGAAGAAAGCGTTTGGTGGTATTTAGATACTCGAAAATTTGGCACCGTTCCTCATGCAGGTTTTGGTTTAGGTTTTGAACGTTTAATGCTTTTTGTTACAGGTATGAGTAACATTAGAGATGTAATTCCTTTTCCAAGAACTCCTAAAAATGCAGAGTTTTAATTCCAAATTAAATTCTTTTTTTTAATATTCAAAAGCATTATCTCACACTAATATTTGGAAATCAAACAAAGTGTTGATAATTTCGTGCTTTACAACGTTCTTATAAAATTAGTAATACCAAATTGGTATTTATCAAGAAAGGTGGAGGGATTAGGCCCAACGAAACCTTGGCAACCAACTAAAAGTCCGTCAGCTGACGGATTGGAAAACCGGTGCTAAATCCTATCAAGGCAACTATCGTCTTGAAAAGATAAGTAGAAAACAAACTGTTAACCCCTTCTGCTTATTAAAACAAAAGGGGTTTTTTGTTTTACGAAAATGTCATTCTGAATGATATTTTGTTTCTGCTTTTGCAGAATAACAAAATGAAATGAAGAATCTGTTGGAAATGGAATTACTATTGTAAAAGAGATTCTTCACTTCATTTTACACCATCCGTCGGCTGACAGTTGGGTAAAATTTTGTTCAGAATGACAAAAAAAGAAAAATATGGCAACTATTATTGACGAATTAAATAAACGAATTTTAGTACTAGATGGTGCGATGGGAACCATGATTCAACGCTATCAACTTACTGAGGAAGACTTCAGGGGAGAATACTTTAAAGATAGTAAAATTCTTTTAAAGGGCAACAACGATTTACTTTCCATTACACGCCCAGCTATTATCAAAGCGATTCATGCCGAATATTTAGAAGCCGGAGCAGATATTATAGAAACCAACACGTTTAGTGGAACTTCCATTGCACAATCAGATTACCAACTAGAAAAAGCAGTTTACGACATCAACTACCAATCTGCAAAAATTGCCAAAAAAGTTGCCGACGAATACACAAAAAAAAATCCATCAAAACCTCGATTTGTTGCTGGAGCAATGGGTCCAACCAATCGAACAGCTTCTATGTCACCCGACGTAAATGATCCGGGATATAGAGCAGTAACTTTTGATGATTTGGTGAAAGCATATCAAGAACAAGTAAAAGGTTTGTTGGAAGGAGGGGTAGATATTTTATTGGTTGAAACTATATTTGATACGCTAAATGCCAAAGCAGCCCTATTTGCTATCGACACTTATTTTGAAGAAAACAAGGTTTCGGTTCCAATTATGGTTTCTGGAACCATTACGGATGCGAGTGGCAGAACATTGTCCGGGCAAACTGTTGAAGCATTTTTAATTTCTATTTCACACCTAAATTTGTTAAGTGTTGGATTTAATTGTGCGTTAGGAGCAAAACAATTACGTCCTCACATTCAAACCATTGCAGATAGAACCTCTTTTTATGTAAGTGCATACCCCAATGCTGGATTGCCCAATGAGTTTGGAGAATATGATGAACATGCTCCTGCAACAGCTGCACAAATTGAAGACTTTATTAGTAATGGGCTAGTTAACATCGTTGGTGGTTGCTGTGGCACTACTCCCGAACACATTAAAGCAATTACTGAAGTAGCTCAAAAATACCAACCAAGAATTCCAAAAGAAAAATCAAAACTGCCTAATTATTCTGGATTAGAACCTTTGTATGTAAGGCCAGAAAGCAATTTTGTTAATGTTGGAGAAAGAACAAACATTACAGGTTCACTCCAATTTAAACGATTAATTATTGAAGAAAATTACGAAGAAGCTTTAGTTGTTGCTTTAAACCAAGTAGAAGGTGGAGCCCAAGTGATTGATGTAAATATGGACGAAGGAATGATAGATTCAGAAGTAGTGATGACTAAATTCTTAAATTTAATCGCTTCCGAACCAGATATCGCCAAACTTCCCATCATGATTGATTCTTCTAAATGGTCGGTGATAGAAGCGGGTTTAAAATGCACACAAGGTAAATCTATTGTCAATTCAATTTCTTTAAAAGAAGGAGAAGAAAAATTTATTGAACGAGCGAAATTGGTAAAACGTTATGGGGCAGCAACTATCGTTATGGCGTTTGACGAAAAAGGACAAGCAGATACTTACGAAAGAAGAATTCAAATATGCGAAAGAGCATATCATTTGTTGATTGATAAAGTGGGTTTTGAACCTTGCGACATTATTTTCGATCCTAATATTTTAACCGTTGCAACAGGATTGGAAGAACATAATAATTATGCGGTAGATTATTTTAAAGCAACCAAATGGATAAAAGAAAATTTACCTGGAGCATTAGTAAGTGGAGGAGTTAGTAATGTTTCTTTTTCATTTAGAGGAAATAATGTGGTGAGAGAAGCCATTCATTCTGCATTTTTATACCACGCCATAAAAGCAGGAATGGATATGGGAATTGTAAATCCAGGCATGTTAGAAGTGTATGATACTATTCCGGCAGCTTTACTAGAAAGAGTTGAAGATGTTTTGTTAAACAGAAGACCAGATGCCACCGAAAGATTAGTTGATTTTGCAGAAACGGTAGGGGCAAAGAAAGAAATAGAAATTGCCACACAAGAATGGAGAAATGGGTCTGTTGAAAGTAGATTATCTCACGCTTTAGTAAAAGGAATTGTAGAATTTATTGATGTTGATGTAGAAGAATGTCGTCAGAAATTTAACAAACCGATAGAAGTCATTGAGGGTCCATTAATGGCAGGTATGAATGTGGTTGGAGATTTATTTGGTGCA
>CAYHWX010000091.1:0-2952 GCA_964360245.1 uncultured Vicingus sp. | reverse complement strand
GTAGTAAAAAGTGCTCGGGTAATGAAAAAAGCTGTTGCTTATTTATTACCTTATATTGAAGCAGAAAAAGGTGAAGGGCAACAGTTTTCTGGAAAAATATTAATGGCAACCGTAAAAGGCGATGTTCACGATATAGGGAAAAATATTGTTGGAGTAGTTTTAGGCTGCAACAATTATGAAATTATTGATTTAGGAGTGATGGTTCCTGCCGAAAAAATTATTGAAGTTGCCAAAAGGGAAAAGGTTGATATTATTGGATTAAGTGGATTAATCACACCTTCGTTAGACGAAATGGTTTTTGTTGCCAAAGAATTAGAAAGAGAAGGTTTGAAAATTCCTTTGTTAATTGGAGGAGCAACAACATCAAAAGTACATACCGCTGTTAAAGTAGAAGAGCATTATAGCTCGCCAGTAATCCATGTGTTAGACGCTTCCAGAAGTGTTCCTGTGGTTGGACAATTATTAGGTGAGAATAAAGAAAATTTTGCAAACGATATCAAAACCGAATATCAGAAACTACGCGATTTGCATGCTAAACGAACTTCAGCAAAAGAATTTTTAACGATTGAAGAAGCAAGGAAAAATAAATTTAAAATTGATTTTAAAAAAGAACAACCTATTCAACCAAAATTTTTAGGAATAAAAGTTTTAGCTGATTACGATTTAGCAGCAATTGCTGAATACATCGATTGGACGCCATTTTTTAGAACCTGGGAATTAGCAGGAAAATATCCTAACCTATTACATGATGAAGTTGTTGGAAAAGAGGCTACCAAAGTTTTTGCAGATGCTCAGCAACTATTACAACAAATTATTGCTGAAAAGTGGTTAACGGCTAAAGCTGTAATCGGTTTGTGGGAAGCAAATACTGTTAATGATGACATTGTTGAAGTGTATGAAAATGGGGAAAAAATAGGAGAATTTTACCAGTTAAGACAACAAGGAAAAAAGGCAGCCAATGTCCCAAGCATCTCTCTAGCTGATTTCGTTGCTCCAAAAGAAACAGGAATAAAAGATTATGTGGGCGGTTTTGTGGTGACCACAGGTTTAGGTATTGAAAAATACATTACAAAATTTGAAGCTGACCATGATGATTATAACGCCATTATGTTAAAGGCTTTAGCAGACAGATTAGCAGAAGCTTTTGCTGAATTATTACACCAAAAAGTACGCACAGAATATTGGGGTTACGGGAAAGATGAAAAGTTAACCAAAGATGATTTAATTAAAGAGCAATACCAAGGAATTCGACCTGCACCGGGTTATCCTGCTTGTCCAGACCATACCTTAAAGTTAGAATTATTTAGACTGTTAGCTGCTGAAAATAATACAGGAGTTGAGTTAACTGAAAGTTTAGCGATGTATCCAACAGCCGCAGTAAGTGGTTTTTATTTTGCTCATCCACAAGCCAAGTATTTTGGTTTAGGAAAAATTGCAAAAGACCAAGTAGAGCGATATGCAAAAGCAAAAAAATGTGCTATTGAAGAAGCCGAAAAATGGTTGAGTCCTAGTTTAGGGTATTAGTTTTATTTTTTCATTTGCAAAGTCAATAGCAATAATTTTAGCATAACAGTTAAAACAATTACTTTTGCTATCATGTTGCCAACCAAAAACATAATAGTCTTTTTATCTTTTTTCTTTTATCTTTTATCTTTTGGCATTAGCCAAAATAATGATTGCGATAAAATGCTGAGTCTAAAAGACACAATTTATCAGGCTAAAAACATTACTGGTTATGGGAATAAGCTGGAATTCTCCAACAATAATCCAGAAAACAAAAAAGCATTCGAAAATGAAAATAATTCTAGTTGGTATTTATTGACAATGCCCGATAGTGGTGTGTTTACTTTTGATATTAACACAGCAAATAAAAATACTGATTGGGATTTTTTGTTGTACGAATACAAAAGCAATTTTTGTCAACGAGTGGAAACAAATAAAATAAACCCAATAAGAGGTAATCTTTCGAGAAGTCCAGAAACAGGATTATCGATAACTGCTCAGCTCGATTTTGTTGGTGCTGGAGTCAACGAAAACCATAGCAAGTTTATCATTGTTCAAAAAGGAGAACAATTGGTGTTGGTGGTTAATAATCCAAGAATGAGTAATCAAAGCCATACTTTAAATTTACATTATCCCAATTCTAATCCAAAAGCAGCAATAACAGATACCACTCAACCAGTCGATTTTTTGACCATAAAATATATATTATCGATAAAAGATAACAAAACCAGAGAATTAGTGACTGCAGATGTTAATATTACAGGATTTAGTAAAAAACCTATTTTTTTAACGGATATTACTAATTATGAGTCTTCCATATTAAAAAAAAACCACAAAGCTTTTATCAACGTTTCAGCAAAAGGATATTTAATGATTTCTGTTGAGGTAAATGTTTCTAGTTACGAAAAGGTAGTGGTGCAAGATATTTTTTTAGACCCCATTGAAAGCGGAAAGAAAGTAAATTTAAAAAACATTCGGTTTATTGGTGATCGTGCTGAGTTTTTACCTAATTCTACAAGTGCTTTAAAAAGCTTGTTATCATTTATGGAATTAAACAATAGTGTAACTATCGAAATTGAAGGGCATGTGAATGGACCAGGGAAATCGAATTCTAATGATTACAAAGAGTTGTCAAATAACAGAGCACAAGCAGTAAAATCTTATTTAGTTGAAAATGGAATTAGTGAAAACAGAATATCCTCAGTGGGTTATGGAAATAGTCAAATGTTATATCCGCAGCCAAAAAATGAAGCTGAAATGACAGCCAACAGAAGAGTAGAAATTAAAATTATTTCAAAATGAGTATTATTTTAGGAATAGAAACAGCAACAAAAATTTGTTCAGTAGCCATTTCGGATGACGAAAAATTATTGGCAATTAAGGAAGAAGGAGGAGCATATTCACATGCTGAAAAATTGACTGTTTTTATCCAAGACGTTTTGAAACAAG
>CAYHWX010000090.1:0-15388 GCA_964360245.1 uncultured Vicingus sp. | reverse complement strand
CAATACTGGCACTCTCGTACATGTTCCCGCAACCCTTGATGAGATAAAAAGGGACCTGCTTACCCTAGATAAGGAAATGTTCCAATTGATTAATTCATTTTCTAAATCAAGGAAAAAGTAACTCAGTGCTTCTCAATTTATGCAAAAAAATGTTTTGAATTAACTTTAACTACCGCAGAGCATACTTTTATATGCAGTCATTCGAGGGTAAGATTGTGATGTCACTTATCTTTTTAGTAGTTTATCCATTAACAAAAAATGTTCCGCCTTCAACTTTTCTGTTTTCCCATTGCTTGCGGAAGGATGAGCTGTATAAATTAGATAAACTTTTCTCTTAACATTCGCTATTTCATCATACTTAATCTGAGATGGGCCATTGTTTACTTCCCGGATATTATAACCTCGCCCATGCACAATTTGTTCCATCATTTTGTGTATGTGATTCCCCATTAATAAAAAAACGACAGGCCGTGTGATATCCATGTCAATGATTGAACATATTACTTTCTTTGTAAAATCTTCCCAATATTTCAGATGACTGCCAGGGGAATTGCGCTTAACAGTTAATGCCATATTCAGCAAAAGAATTTGTTTTTCTCGGGCATAAGTATCCAGGCCTTGCTCATCACCAATCGCTTTTTTTAATATCGTCTGCGACCTTTTCTTTTTTTTGCAATGAAATGCCAATCCCGTAGCATCACCGGGAGTATAATATGGGTCCTGACCTATGATGACACCTTTCACCTCTCCTGGTTTGAGCATTTTAAAACATTCGAAAACAAGCGTACTATCAGGATAGGTGATTTCAGAAGGAAGCTTATTGATCTCATCCCAAGAATTCTGAGATGTTTTTTGATCTAAGTACCATTCTGGAATTTCACGTGCCCTTTCTGACAATGTCGACGTTTCCATGAACGGCCTCCAATTATAAATAATTGAATTATAGCTGTTTATTTTTATCTTTGAATACTTGCCATAAGAGAAAAAGGCGCATGTGCGCTGATGGGTATTTACCGCCTACCATTGACATCAGATGTCCTTGCCAAAGGGTATACTGGTTTTATGCTCTTGTGAGAAGCTCAAAATCGAGGAGATTAGAATTGAGAAATCTTTTAGGAACTATTATTTTTGCGTTATTACCCTTTGCCATCTTCGCCGCCCCCTACCGCTTCCACGAGCAGTGGACCATGGTCTGGAAAGACGAGAATACCTCGATAGAGGATATCTGGAACGGGAAGGTCGATATTCCAGGAACCAAGTGCTTCATCACCATGCAGGAAGACGAGGTCCAGACCAACACCTTCGCGAGGCCTATCGTATGCCGATATGAAGGTAAACCCGACTTGGTCAAGCGCGTGACGTGCACCTGTCCCCAGGACAAGAAGGAGTTCCACTGCGTGGGGAGGCTGGGAAAGATCGCCCTGCATGTTAACATCGTCCGACATCCGACGCAGAAGAATTGGATTAAGCAGGAGAACGAGTACGACAAGGCCCACCCAGAGCAGACATACTAAGATGTGAGAACGTTCATTCAGAGAGGTAAGAAAAGTGAAAATGTCACAAAAACTTTTTCTCATCATCTCAACTGTCATAGCAGTTACTTGTTACTCAAGCACTACCGTGAAGAAAGAGATCATCCTAATGGACACGGGGATCAATCTCAAGAAAGGGGACGACAAATACCTATGCGTGGGAGCGAACATCAGTTTCGTCGACACCGAATGGTACGTGGATGAGGTGGGGCACGGCACCATCATGTTTGAGACGCTTAAGAGGGGCCTTACCCAAGACGAGTGCATCGTTATCTATAAAATATTCGACCTAAAGAAGAGGTCCTTCGCCGAGCCTTACATTTATGCTTTGAATGCTGTATCCAAGATACTAGGCAATCAGAAGATTGTGTTGGCCATGGAGGACGTTAGTTACGACATAAGAGAAATAGACTTCTTCAAAGTCATCACCCAGGACAAGGAGGTTTTTGTGGCCGCAGGGAATGATGGTGTCGAATTGAAGAAGGATTGCAAGGTGTACCCTGCTTGTCTCAAAAGTTTTATCAAGAGTGAAAACTTTCATGTCGTTGGTGCCCTTAATGGGTATAACTACGGCGCTATTGTGGATCAAAAATTCGACTCAAAAATAATATTAAGTGGTAAGGTTATAGATGGAACAAGCATCAGTACGGCGAGGGCAGCGATCCAGGATATCCATTGCCCCTAACCCCAAAAACTAAACCGACAGCTCAAATTTTATTTTGAAAACTTCGGCAATTTTTAAAAGTGTTTTGGCGGTGGGATTAGATTTTCTTGGATATTCAAGTTTTTGATAAGTCTGAAATTTCATATCCAAAAGTTCGGCCGCACGCTGTTGCGATATTTTTCTGCTCTTGCGCGCTTCTCGGATCATAAGCGGAATGGCAATAGCCGCACTTGGGGAAATCCAATAATAATGAATCCCGGAATGCTTGGTGACCTTCGGTAAATGCCATTGAGGGTCGTTGGCCTCTTCAAGATACAAATCGAGTGCCTCGGCCGCATTTTTTTGTGCCTGACTTAAATTGGGCCCAGAGGAAAAACATCCTGGTAGGTCTGGAAACTCGACCGAATAACCTGAATCGTCTTTCTCAATTTTGGCCTGATATTTTATCATGCGCATACAAACTCCTAATCTAATACCTTAATCCCAGACTGCTTCTCAATTTTTTTAATAAGGCCTGTCCCTAAATCCTTACCTCCGTGATCGGGTACGATGACAATGATTTGGCCTTTTTTTAATTTTCTGTGAGAACCCTTCTGACTAATCTCTTCAAAATCGTTCTCCTTCAGTATTTTTATAATGTCTTTGGCCCGCCTATTTCCCACGGATATTCCCTTTAACTATACAGCATTTGAGCTGTAACGTATACAGCCTAAATGCTGTGCCACTATTCGGCAAATTTTGTAACAAGTTTATATTGCAGAAAGGATTGTAATATCACATAGATCGACTGTACACCTGCCTTGCCGAATTGGTCCTTATTGCACACAATCCGGCCCCATGGAATAATAGTCAATCCAGAATGTCATCTGCTGTCACTTATCTATGCGAACATGAGGTCGCTAGCGTAATTATGCCAGGAGGCGTGTTTGAAACTCATTTTTGGCGAAAACTTTGATGGCCCAGTATGGCCCAATCCTCTCCAGGATAAAGAAGCAGTCATTGGTGAGGCCACAGTCGGAGAACATGGACTTCTTAAGCACCTCGAAACCCTCGTTGGCACCACAGGTCCAGAAGCGAATTTCTTTGATCGAAGTCTGGCCTACCTTGAGGCCCTTCAAAAAACCGATAACCCCAAGCGCTTTTTTCACCATTCTCTGCAAATAGATCCCATTGGAGTATGCAAGCATCTCTTGATGATGCGCGACGACCTCATCATGCATGGTTGGGATGGCACGAAACATTCAAATCTAAAAAAGCTCAAAGATCTTGCGGATGTTGAACTTAACTTTTCCTCACTCCCTGGCATTCCAGAGCGTCTCAGAAAAGTTCATAAAAAACTCAACCGCACTACGAAACAAATTGCAGAACTAAAAATATTCGACTCTATCGATTCGTTCACTCCACTTTGGCAGGACATACTCCAGTGTCTTGAAAAGGGCGGCACAAAGGTCACTTATGTTCCCTCTTTAACGGAGGGCCAAGCAAAAAAATCTGATCTGGGAACTCTTCAAGGAATCCTCAAAAACGGGTCGTCCAAGGCACCATTGCCAAAAGGTGATGATTCATTTCGCCTCTTAACACTTCAAGACCCTTGGCAAGCGGCCCGCTGGCTCGCGGCGCTTCTTGAACAAAAGGCGCTTTCAGGTATTCAGCAACCTTTCAAAGATATTGTCGTCATTGTACCTCCTCGCTATAGCGAGATTCTTGCCCAGGCTTGTAAAGAGCGCAATATCCCACTCAATATTTCAAGCGGCCAATCTCAATTTGCACGGCCGGCCTTGCAGATACTCATTCTGGCACTTGGGCTTGCATGGCATCCAAAGGACCCGATGCTTGCCCTCGAACTTCTCCTCTTACCACTTTCTCCAATTCCGAAACGAACTGCGAAAACTCTTGCGAAAGCTTTAGGTGAGGCCCCCGCAGTGAGCGGTATTGCTTGGAAAAAGGCAATGGAATCGCATCTCAAATACCTAACCGATAATTCTAAAATACCGGATGAAGTTGAAAAACTTCAGGCACGAATTCAAAAATTCATCGAGCATGATGGGCCACCGCTCGGGCAAGGTCTTGAGGCCGATCAGTTAGCGCAAATTTGCAATAGTGTTTCTGAGTGGGCACGGGGGATTGGTGGCATGAAAGGCCTGAACTCATGCTTAGATGTGGCGACGGTTGCCGATTCACTTGCCAAGGCCTGTTCACGGATTTTCAATCGCCCAATTCATGCCGACGAATTACTTCGCCTTTTGGCAGATTTGGCCAATACCGGGGTCTCTAGTTCTGGGCCTCAACCCCTAAATTCTGGTTTGATTCTCGTTTCCGATCCTTCCTGTATTATTGGAACAGTTCGTGACGTTATCTGGTGGGACTTCTCTACTGGCGCGACGGACAGAATGACCAAGAATCTTTGGACTGAAACAGAAAAACCACTTCTTCACGATGCGGGAATTCGCGTAAGAGAGCTGGCCGCCATCGGCACCGCACGTCTTCAACGATGGACGCGACCGTTAATAAATTGTTGTGGAAGCTTTTTGGGGATCAATTTCAATATCAATGCCGAGGGTGGAGGTGAATCGCATCATCCCATCCTTGACTATGCCCTACCTTCTGATCCTCAAATAAGAAGCAAGTGGATTGCAAAAACCGCCACTGGGCACTTGAAAGAAGTTTATCAAGAAAAGAAGGAAAATCTTGAGCATGAGTGGCCAATGCCACCTTCATCTGACGGTAAATGGACTTTTGAAAATTCAAAATTTACAGCACCCGATCATGTTTCTCCTTCATCTATGCAACAACTCTTGGGATGTCTCTTTGCCCATGCCCTAGATAAGGGATTAGGGATAACATCAGCCGCTTCGCTTGAACTTCCAGAATATCCACTCCTGCATGGAAGAATTGCTCATGAGGTATTACAACGAGTATTTCCGAAGGGTACAGCTCCTACTCCAGATGATGCTGCCACCCAGGCAAAGCAGGTTTTTGAAGAATATGTTCCCAAGCTTGCGGCGCAACTGCTTCTGCCTACGAGACGCGGTGACTATGCCGATATCATAAACACCATAGTGAATGGTGCTAGAAGCTACGCCGTTTTCTTGCAAGAGAATGGTTTTGATGTGATCGATGCGGAAGGAAAACTGCCGGAAAATAATTTCCCAGGATTAAAACCCAAAATCCCATTAAAAGGTAGGGTTGATCAGCTATTAGGAACTAAGACCACACCACAGTTGGTTATCGACTTTAAGTGGTCTGGCATCAAGTCAAGAGAACATGAACTTCGCGAAGGTTCAGCAATTCAGCTTGCCTGCTATACTCATATGGCAAAAACTCCAACATCTAATCCCTCGGTAGGCTATTTCTTCCTTGAAAGTGGTCACCCGTTGATTCTAAACGCTCCCGATACCATGAAGGGAACGCAATCAATTAAAGGCATCTCTCCTGAAGAAATTTTGGATCACGCGGCAGAAGATATTGCGACAAATTTGGACATTCTCAAATCAGGCACCGTGACGGCCTCCGGCCTCGATGACCTGGCCCAAAAAAGTGCACGCTGGAAAGCACCTTGCACATATTGTCAGTACAGCACTCTTTGTGGTCAACGCTGGAAAATCAAAAAAAACCAATGGGCCAGAAAATGAAAAAAGAACAAAACAAAATCGAATTTATCTCTGCAAGTGCTGGAACTGGAAAGACTCATACTTTAATGTCTGACTTATTCAATGTCCTTTCGTCAAATGAGGTACGCCCTACCGGCGTCATGGCAGTAACTTTTACCGAAAAAGCAGCGGCAGAACTCGGCCAGCGAGTCAGGCAGCGATTATTAGAAGGTGGTCGCGCGGATCTGGCGCAAATGATAGAAACCGCTCGCATTGGCACAGTCCATGGTGTCTGTGCCCGTCTCTTAACTGAATTTGCCTACGAGGCCGGTTTGTCTCCATCGCAACGAGTTCTGGGAGAAGATGAAGGACCTGCACTTTTTCGTCAGACTCTCACAGAACTTCTCACACCTGAGCGCCTTGCCATTCTAGGCCCTCTCGCATCACGCATGTCTCTCGATAGCAATACGATCATTGCGCTGGCATCAGATATGGCAAAATCGGCCAGAGGCAATGATATTACACCAGAGCAAGTGAAAGCGGCAGCAAGCGATAGTCGGGCGCTCATCACACGGGTTTTCCCAAGTAAAGGGAGTGCCAATCTCACGCAAGAAATGACAATTGCCATAGGAGCATTTTTCACGCTCTGGCCTGAACCGGCCCAAACCACAAAAAAGGCCATCGATGCTTATAACAAATTGATTAATTTTAAAAATGATCTCGCAAATAAGGCCGATGCATGGAAAGACTGGATTTCCATGGCCAAGACCGATTTTGGTGCGAAGGCCAATGATTCGGGAACAGCGATAAAGGAAATTGCCGCTCGTGTATGCGCTCATCCGAATCTTCATTCGGACCTAGCAATGTTCATTGAACAAGTCCATGAGTTGGCAGCACTCACGATGAATAAATTCGCTGAGAAAAAACGCAAATTAGGTCTCATCGACTACCAGGATATGGAACAACAAACACTTCATCTTCTCGATTGCCCCGAAGTACAGGAATCCCTACGCACCCAAATCGACCTTCTCATGGTAGATGAATTTCAAGATACCAATCCCGTACAATTGGCCATCTTTCTTAAACTATCGGCATTCTGCCCAAGAACAATTTTTGTGGGTGACTTAAAGCAAAGTATCTTCCGTTTTCGTGGTGCTGATATCACACTGATTCAGGCCATTCTTAATGATGTGGCAACCAAATCCTCAAAAATTCTATCTGACAATTATCGTTCGAGGCCTGAATTGGTTGAGTTCACCTCAACAATTTTTGAAGCTGCCTTTCTTCGTGATGGAATTGCACCGGAAACGGTCCGCGTTCAAGCAAAAAAGAATTATCAAACTAAGCTACCTCCCCTCTCTGTTTGGTGGCATCCAAAAAAGAAAGATGATAGCGCGACAGCAATCGCAATGGAAATTCGTCGTTTGCTAGATTCAAAGGTGAAGGTTACAGATCGTCTAACAAGTGAACTACGGGAAATTCTCCCGTGTGACATCGGTATTCTGGTGCGTACAAATCCAAATATTGCCTTGATGTCCGCAGCGTTACGAAAGGTTGGAATTGAAACGAGTGACTTAGGCGGCACCTTATGTGAATTTCCAGAGACGGCCTTGCTTTGCGCTCTTGTTGCCTACGCCCTTGATTCCCGCGACACCTTAGCAGCGGCAGAAGTGGCCACGCTCTTAGGCCATAAATCATGCGAAACACCATGGTACGAATTCGCCGCACAAGAGTCACCTACTGAGAACTGGCACCCTATCTTACAAAAGCTCGCGGGACTTCACGAAATGGCAAAAGAAGCGACACCTTCAGAATTTATCGATGCCGTTATTACTCACTCCGGCCTAGAAAGTTTCCTTGAGTCCCAAGGACGTCCTGGTTTTAGATTGGCCATTATCAATTCCATTCGTGCCTTTGCTCGTGGTTATGAAAATACCTGCCAGCAAATGATGATTGCATGTAGTATTCGCGGTCTTCTTAAGCAAATCGAATCTGATGAAAGCGATGCCCCATCCCGCAGCAGCAGCTCGAATACCATGGACGTAATTACCTATCACAGGGCTAAGGGCCTTGAGTGGCCCATTGTCGTTCTTTTTGATTTGAACTCCAAACATCATAATGGTGATTTATTTGGGATGCGAGTTGTTGGGCCAGAGGGGAAAAATTTCCGTGTCAAGACTCCACTTCAAGACAGGAAGGTCGTGTACTTACCATATCCATTTGGAAACTTTGATACGCCCGAAATAATCCAAAACAATCTGGACAAAGATAAAGAAGTTCAACGCCTTGATGCGACAGCAGAAGCAGAAGATCGTCGTCTTTTATATGTAGGCATGACTCGCGCCCGTGAGGCACTCATTCTTACGTTTCCAGAAGCAGCGTCCGTGGCACTGAGAACTTTTATTGGATCTGCGATCTCTGAGGCATCAGCACCTTTAGTCGAACTACCTGGCCCCGAAAATGATAAAATCAAGATTGGAAAAAAGAATTTTGATTGTAGTTCATCCACACTTACGATTGACGAAGATGAGTCTGCGACTACTTCATTTGCTGAAAATATTTTTCCACCTCCGCCTTCAAACCCTGTGACAACGTTTCCTCTTTATTCGGTGGCCCCAAGTCAACTTGTTATGTCAAAAGGCGATGCCAAACTGGCCCAAATAGGTGAAGTCATCAGTCTTGGAGATCCCATCAAATTAAAATCGAAAGTCGAACCAGAAACATTAGGTAATGCTCTCCATTCTTTTTTCGCAGCCGATGATCCTACGTCTCCCCTACCCACACGCAAAGAACTTGCCCAAGAAATCTTGTCAACTTGGAATATTGAGAAGGCGCTTGATGCAGAGGATGTCATTATGGCCTCCGATCGCTTGGAAAAAATTATTAGCACACGTTGGCCTGGTTCAAATACCTTTCGGGAATACCCAATGCTCCTGAATTTGAACGGTACGCGCATGACTGGTTCAATTGACCGCCTACAATTGGCAAAAAATGAAATCGCCATTATCGATCACAAGAGTATTGTGGCCCACGAGGACAATCTTGCATGGTTATTAGAAAAATATGGCCCTCAGCTTGCAGCCTATGGCTTTAGTGCTGAGCATGCCACTGGTGTTAAGAATGTTACATGTTGGCTTCATCTGCCGCTTGCAGGGCTCTTGGTGCAGGTTAAGTTGAGTAATGCGCGGCAGGTACTTGAGGCGGCGGTAGAATATTGGTGCTAACAAGAAACTATTGGCGTGTACTGTTTTCTTGGGAGCAAAAGTTACGAGTGCAGAGTAGGTTTTTTAATGTGAATGTAATTTTGTCTGAAAAAATCAATGGCACAACTGTATTTCTGAAAGTGAAGGATGTGATGTGAACAAAAATGAAACAAATCCAATCCTATATGGCATCGATGTGGGAACCCCTAGCGATAGTGGTGGCTTTTACGGTTGGCGATTAGCACATAAAAAACTCTCGGAATACAACGAGAAGCAATGGGAAGATATTATTTCTCAAATTGCTGAAGATCAGCGCAATGGTTTACGTGTTTGCCTCGCGATTGAGGCTCCTCTTTGGGGGGCAAAAAAATCTCAGGTAGAGACAAATCTAAAAAAGGTTGTTTGGACTTATCGTTTTGCGGTTAACATGAAATCGACTTTATATCGTGAGATATGGTGGTATACTCAGGCTGGGGCTCAGACGGCGCTAATCGCTCAGCAATTTTTCGCTGAACTGGCCAGCAATTGTGAGGAAAATCCTCCTAATCAAATCGAGCTATATGAGACTTACATATCTGGTCTACATACAGTTACCAAAAACATTACAGTTCCGAAACCAGACGAACTCTCAGATTTTCTTGTGTCCCTCAAAAAGAAAAATAATATTGTTAGAAATAAAGACAAGCTGGACTCGCTGGAATCTCTTCTTCTGTTGAGTAAACATCTAAAAATAAAAAACGTAACAACAATAAAATCTTTACTAAAGAATAATGGCTACACTATCGAAAAATGGCTTTGGAATCATCAGTCTCCACTTACAACACCATTAGCGAACAAAGATAGTATTTCGTTCCCAATTGGGATTATAGGACGGATACCTCTTTTCTCGCTTAAGACGCCAGATTACGTCCTCTTAACTGATCGATTATTTACCGTGAAGAAAAAAAGAATACGTCCAACTTATAAGGAGCGAGCATAACCATGCCATCACACTTTGCTTGGGTAGATTTTAAAGAAGAAGACCGTCGCCGGATGGCACATATCCTAGATCTTTTCCTCGAACAAGATACTCGCGATGAATTGGGCATTGGAACAGTGCGGGACGCGATAGCAGATCTGCTTTTTCCCGGTACAAGTACGATCCAAACTCGCGCGAGATATTTTCTGTTTCTTCCATGGATATACCAGAACTATGAAAAGAAAAAAATTGCAGGTTCAGATATTGCGAAGAAAGCTCGTCAAGATGAGGTCAAATTAATCGACACTCTTATTGCGAATGGTGAAAGCGATGGCGTCATTGGAATCGAAAAACGAAGTGAACTCCAAAGACTCCCAAGTAGTATTTACTGGGCAGGCCTAGGAACATGGCACATACGCTGCTTTCCTGGATCACGCGAACAGTATCACAAGACGTGGGATTCGCTTCTGCGACGACGAGATGCAACCTTATTTGACGATGACAAGAATATCGTAATCGCCTCAAACTCCGTCACTTGGGACCCAGAATTACCAACTCCTCCTGCTGACTTCTTAAATACAGCAGTACTTGCGCTAACAAAGCCCGAGGCTGAATATCTGCAGCAAAGAATCCTAGGCCTTGGGCAGACGTTGCTTGGCCACTTAGTGAGTCAAACCCAATCTACCGAACAGGTTCGCTTTATTTGGGATCATTCGCAGTCGAAATCTTTTCCTGACAAATACAAGGTACAAGTAGAACACGCACGACTTTTTTCTCTGGCCATGAATGGGGCTTCATTAATTTATAATTTGATGCTTGCAGAGCTTCGGCAAAATCCTGAATGGATTAACCTCTATCAAACTTCTTATGAATCGTGGTCAAGTGAGTTGCAATCTCAAGTACTGTCCTTTAACGCATGGAAACGAGGTGATTTTTGGGGAGTAATTGAATCAACTGGTGCAAAACTTTCTCCACGCACAAGAAGTTTTGTGGATACTTGGCTTGATTTCATTGTTAATACCAAGAATCACCGTACACTGGCTGTTAATAATTCTGTGCGATCTCTTATCAGCGAACGTGAGCGTATTTTGAAACATTCAAAAGCACGGATTACAAATTCACGAGCACTCGAACGTTGGACTGGCAGTGCAGGCGTTCAACGACTCGACTATCGCTGGCACCGTGTACACACACTGGTTAAAGATATTATCAAAGGCCTTGGAGACTAACCCATGCTAAACCCACATGACCGCCAAGTATATTTGGATGCATTAAAACCCCCTCAGGGATTTACGCTCCATCATGCTATTGGCACAACATTTTCCCTTGATCTAGAAACCCTTCTTTCTATCCCACTTGGTTTTGCTGTTCTTGACTGGGAAAACTCCGAAGGTAAACTTGATCTCAATCCGGTCAAGCTCCTTCATGCGCTTCGGCACTTATCCACGAACATCACGATATTCTGTCAAGTCGGCCGCATAGCCGTCCCTCACAAGCACCATCCTCTATTCTCTCACCTGGAGCCTATGGTAATCGAAGTCAATGCCCCAAGTGAAAATGGTATATTTCACCCAAAAACCTGGCTACTTCGCTTCACTTCTCAAGACAACCGTGTAATTTATCGTTTTGTTTGTTTGAGTCGAAACCTAACCCAAGACAGATCATGGGATACCATTCTTACCTTGGATGGTGAACTTACAGATCGTGAGCGTGCTTTTAGTGATAATCATCCTCTCGGAGACTTTATCGCCGCGTTACCAAAACTCGCTCAACATCCACTGAATAAAGAGCGCAAGGATGTTGTCCAACTGATGGCGACTGAAGTCCGCCGTGTAAAATTCGAACTCCCCGATGGTATTGAAACATTACTTTTCTGGCCTATGGGATTGCAAGGTAGCAAGCACTCTGCACTCACTGGCAGAATAGATCGCCTCTTGATTGTTTCTCCTTTCGTATCTCCAGACTTTCTTTCTACCCAAGCCAGCCTTGCCCCAACAATACTGATATCCCGCTCAGATAGCCTTGATGCGGTACCCACCGCAACACTAAAATCGATGAAGGCTCTCTATGCCTTGGATGATAACGCTATCGAAGAAGATACTGACGATACTCAAGTTGATGATCCTGAAACGCTAGAGGACTCGGATGTTCATGGCCTTCATGCAAAAGTTTTTATCGCAGATCAGGGGCGAGATGCTTCAGTATGGATGGGCTCGGCAAATGCAACGGATGCTGCTTTCAATCATAATGTTGAATTTTTGGTACAAATGACAGGCCCCAAGAATAAATTTGGCATTGATGCTTTCATGGGTGCCGAGGATAGTAGTGACGGTTTTCGCAATATGCTTGTACCGCATTCCATTGGAGAACCACTGGTCCCTGATCCTGAAACGCGCTCTAATGAAAAATTAGCAGAGGCGTTTCGCCGGATTTTAGCGCGGGCAGCTCTCTCGCTTCGGATAGAGAAGTTGGATACTACTGACACATATAATCTCAATTTAATACAATCGGCCAATCTACATTTAGATTTTAGTGGTATCAAAGTACGTTGCTGGCCCGCGGCTGTAAATTCTACCTTTGCACGAGATCTGCGTGAGCTTAATAAAGATAAACCTTTATCCTTTATCAATCTTACAATGCTCGCACTTACGTCCTTTGTAGTATTTGAAGTGACTGCAGGCGAAGGACCAAAATGCGTAAGGGTTCGTTTTGCTCTGAATTTGCCACTTTCAGGGGCACCAGATGACAGATTGGAGCAAGTATTAAATGCTGTATTAGGTAGTAAGGAGCACCTCCTGCATTATCTAATGTTCTTACTTGCACGCGATAGAGACACCACCGATGTAGGAATTGGCCTTCTATTGGAAGGTTCTGATCCACAAGGAGGAGATGGCAAATCTATAACAAATAACACACTTCCATTGCTTGAAGAACTTGTCCGCACCCTGTCTCGCAATCCAGAAAAACTTGATGCGGTTGCTCAGCTCATCAATGATCTCAAAAAGACCCCGGAAGGTTTAGCACTGATGCCGGAACGTTTCGAGGAAATTTGGACTCCCATCTGGACGGCAAGACTGGCACAAAAGGAACAATCACCATGAGCACGCAAAAATATGATGTAAACCAGATTTTGAGTCGCCTAAAAGATTTTCAAAGACGTTCAACAGAGCATGTCTTCCGTCGCCTATATACAGATCCTGATTCTGTTGACCGTTTCCTGCTCGCCGATGAGGTAGGACTTGGCAAAACATTGGTCGCTCGTGGTGTCATCGCGAAAGCGGTGGAGCATTTGAAAAAGACCGTTAAAAGAATTGATATTGTCTACATTTGCTCAAACAGCGATATCGCCCGCCAAAATATCAGTCGCTTGAAACTAGATGCAAGCGATGCCTTCACTTTTGCATCTCGCCTTACTCTACTCCCACTTTGCATGAAGGAGCTTGATTCTAGAGAGGTCAACTTTGTCTCATTCACGCCAGGAACTTCATTTGACATAAGTGGAGGTAGTGGAATTGTAGAAGAGCGAGCACTCATCTACACACTCTTAGAAGCTCCATGGGGGCTAAATGGGACAGGCCCCAAAAACGCTCTACAGTGTGGCGCGGGAACCGATCGTTGGAGAAATTATCTGAGTTGGTTCATCAAAGAACGCTACAAGGACGTCGATACAAATCTAGCCACCGACTTTATAGCTGAACTTCAAAAAACTCCCAAACTACGTGAAATCTTTATTGATCTGTGTGAACGCTTTCAACGTGATCGCAAACATATTCCAGCGGAGGACAGTCGAGCGCGCAATAAGCTTGTCGGTGAGCTTCGTCAAATTCTTGCTCAGTGTTGCGTGAGAAAACTGGAACCAGATTTGGTAATTCTCGATGAATTTCAACGATTCCGGCATCTGCTTAACCCAGACGATGAGGTCGCCAAACTCGCCTCCGAACTATTCAACTACAAAGGCCCAAAAGATGAACGCGCACGCGTACTTCTTCTCTCGGCCACACCGTATAAGATGTATACCCTATCAAATGATCCAGAGGACGATCATTATAGGGACTTCTTAGAAACCACTAAATTCTTATTCCCCCAAGGCAACGAGACCACTGAGTTTGAAAAAGAACTCAGAAACTATCGAGCGACGCTGTGCCTAGACCAAGATCAGGAAGCACAGTTCACGGTGGCGAAAACTGCCATTGAGAATAGATTACGCCGAATCATGTGTAGGACGGAACGTCTCGGCATATCTGCGGATCGTAACGGCATGCTAAAAGAAATATCATCGCCAGCGCTACTCACTTCAACTGACGTAAGAACTTATGCATGGCTAGACTCTATTAATGGCATTTTGGCCACTACTGATTGTCTCGAATTATGGAAATCAGGTGCTTACCTATTAAACTTCATGGAGAATTACGAACTTAAACGCAAAGTCGCACAAGCAGCCAAGGATAATGACATTGACCTTCGACAATCGCTGTCGAAGGCCGGGGCCGCCATGTTTCAAAGTGAGGCCGTTCAACGTTATGATGAAATTGATGCAGGAAATGCGAGACTACGAACCTTACTTTCCGAGTCAACAGGAAAAGGTGCCTGGCGTCTCTTGTGGATGCCTGCTTCTCTCCCCTATTACCGGCCTAAAAATGAATATGCCGCGCCCGAATGTACGGATTTAACAAAATCCCTTGTCTTCTCATCATGGCAACTTGTTCCAAAGACAATAGCAGTGATAGCAAGCTATGAAGCTGAACGACTCATGGTCAACAACGGAGAAAAGTCTATTAATTATAATGGCCTTTATGAGGGACAGCGTCCCTTATTACGTTTTGCTCAAGATGAGACTCGCCTGACGGGAATGCCACTATTCACTCTTTTATATCCCTGCACAACTTTGGCCAAAGAGATTGATCCCCTCGAAATAGGAAGACGTCTTAGTGTGGCCGGAGTGCTTCCTACTTTTGAAACAATCCTAGCTGAGACCAAGAACATCGTTAATAAATTAGTTGCACCACTACTAGCAAAAACGAAGGGGAGTTCAGGTCTCGCTGACGAACGGTGGTACTGGGCAGCGCTATTTCTTTTGGATAATCAAGGATGTGATAGTGTCCGTGAGTGGTTTAAATCAAAAGATGAATGGGCCTGGGATTGGATGGTGGACAAGGAAGATGCACTCTTCTCTCAACACATTAAGATGGCACGGGAATATTATTCTAATCCCGACGATTTCCAACCAATTCTCGGAACGCCACCGGCGGATCTCATTGATGTTTTGTCACTCATCGCAATTGCTTCACCTGCCATAGTTGCATTGCGCGCACTCGGGCGACAGTGGCCAGAACAGTTCGGCTCTTCTAAAACAATTTCGGAATCACAATCATCACCGGAAATCACCACTGTCCGATCCTGGCCTAATGCAGCCAGTCGATTCCTATCGTATGGCAGCCAGT
>CAYHWX010000089.1:1973-15489 GCA_964360245.1 uncultured Vicingus sp. | reverse complement strand
ACAGGCACAGGAAAAACTGCAGCTTATGGTTTACCTTTACTTCATTTAATAGACCACCAACAAAAAGTTGTTCAAGGACTTATCCTTTGTCCTACTCGAGAATTAGGACAACAAGTAGCCAAACAATTGTTTCGATTTACCAAATACACAGATAAAATATTTATTGAAGCCGTTTATGGTGGTGCTCCCATTGAAAAACAAATTAACAATTTAAAAAGACCAACACATGTTATTGTTGCTACTCCAGGCAGGTTAATTGATTTAGTAAAACGAAAAGCTGTTGATTTACGACAGGTAAAAACCATTATTTTAGATGAAGCCGACGAAATGTTGAGCATGGGTTTTAAAAAGGAATTGGATGAAATTCTTGGTTTTATTACCAGTGCTGATCAAAAATGGCTTTTTTCAGCCACTATTCCTCACGGAATAAAACAGATTATTAATGAGCACATGGCAGAAGATGCACATCGAATAGAAACAAGCGGAAAAAACGTGGTAAATAAATACATAGAACACCAATATATTATTTGCGATGAGCTGGAAAAATTTCAAGAATTGTTACAATTTTTAAAAACACAAGACACCAATAGAGGCATCATATTTTGTAAAACCAAAGCTGCTACACAAAAATTAGTGAAACAATTGATTGCTAAAAATATACTTGCGGATGCCATTCATGGTGATTTGTTGCAAAAGGAAAGAGATAAAGCAATGCGTGCTTTTAAAAATGAAAGTGTGCAATTATTAGTAGCTACCGATATTGCTGCCAGAGGAATTGACATCAAAGAACTTTCTTTTGTGGTACATTACCAATTACCCGATAAAGAAGAGTATTACACCCACCGAAGTGGGAGGACTGCTCGTGCTGGTAAAGAAGGAATATCGTTTAGTTTAGTGACCACTTTTGAAATGAAACAACTCCGTTATTTAGAAAAAAACTTAAACATAAGCTTTAATCAGATTAGATAATTTGCTTTTTTTATTACCACAAATGTTGTCTTGTGGTTAATTAATTTAACTCGTAGTGCATTTGATAAAAAATTTCGCTATTCGATTAAACCTTTATATTTTTAAATAGTCAAAACATTAATTTTAAAAATTATTCAACCGCATAATTAATTATGAGAAATTTATTTCCACTTCTTTTGCTTAGTATTTTATTAAATATAAGTACACTTTTACTAAAAAAAGTATTGAAAAAAAATCAACCTACCAAAAAGCTACTCTCTATTTTTTCTGGACTTCTCTTACTCGGGGTTGCTATTTTTCCTTCCAACAGAATTTTTTCCCAAAGCTTCTATGCTATTGATACCATTCAGAAAATTGAAATTTCGTTCTCGCAATCTAACTGGGATTACATACTTGATACTGCAAAACAAGGAAGCGACAGTTATACCATGTCTCAGTGGGTAAAAATAAATGGTGTGCAATTCGATAGTGCGGGTGTAAAATACAAAGGCAACAGTTCTTATAACCCCAGTAATGTAAAAAATCCTTTACACATTGAACTTGACCATTTTAAAAGTCAGGATTACATGGGGTACAAAGACATCAAACTCAGCAACGGATATAACGAACCGTCTTTTGTTCGTGAAGTTTTGCTTTATTCCATATTTCAGAATTATGCTGAAGCATCACGTGCAAACTTTGCACAAACATATATCAACGGTCAGTACTTCGGACTTTATACCAATGTGGAAGCAGTTACAAAAACATTTTTGAACGACCGATTTTTTTCTGATAATAACACTTTTGTTTTTGGTGATAATGGAGGTTGCGATTTGCGTTATAAGGGAAATGACAGTACGCTTTATTACAATCCGTACACCTTGAAATCTAATGATGGATGGACTGATTTGGTGAACCTTTGCAATACACTCAAAAACAATATCAACGGAATTGAAAATATTTTAGATGTTGATCGCACGCTCTGGTTACATGCATACACCAATGCAACGGTAACTCTAGACAGTTACATAGGTGGGTCAACACACAATTATTATATCTACGAAGACCATAATGGAAGATTTAATCCGATAATATGGGATTTAAATGGAGGATTTGGAGTTTTTAATAAAGCATATCCAACAGGACCAGTTTTAACTATCACTCAGATGCAGAACATGGACCCCCTTCTTCATCTCAACGACTCTATATGGCCACTTGTAAAAAACCTTCTTGCAATTCCAATGTATAAGCGTATGTACATCGCACATATGAAAACAATTATGACCGAAAATATTGATAACTCGAGTTATTTTAATACTGCTCAATATCTTCAAACCATTATTGATACAGCAGTTCAGTCTGACCCAAATAAATTTGGCACTTATTCTCAATTTACCAGTAACCTTACTACTGATGCTGTTATCGGACCTAAAACAATTCCAGGAATAACTTCCCTAATGAGTGTACGGAATATTTATCTGAACTCAACTACAGAATTTCAACAAATACCGCCCACAATTTCCAACATTACACCTTCTGATACTTTTCCGCTAATCAATTCCAATGTTTATATCACTGCAAATATTGTCAACGCAACGGCAGTGTATCTAGGTAGGAGATATTCGGTATTAGAAAAATTCACTCGGGTAATGATGTATGATGATGGTACTAATGGTGATGGTGCTGCTGGTGATGGAGTTTACGGAATTTCTTTGCCAGTTACTTCCTCCAATATTCAATATTACATTTATGCCGAAAATACTAATGCGGGTATCTTTTCTCCAGTTAGAGCTGAGCACGAATATTATTCAATTGCTGTAGGAGGAGATGTAGTCTTAAATGAATTGTCAGCTATTAACAGTTCCATACAGGCTGATCAGAATGGTGAGTTTGATGATTGGATAGAATTATATAATAATACCTCATCTCCTATTGTACTTGATGGCTATTATTTATCTGATGAAAGTACTAATTTAACAAAATGGACTTTTCCAGTTGGCACAACTATTAGTGCTAACGGATTTTTAATTATTTGGGCAGATAATGATACCACTCAGTTAGGCTTACATACCAACTTTAAATTATCTTCATCTGGAGAATCCATTTATTTATCTAATTCTTCAGTCAATTTAATTAATGAAACTACTTTTGGCACTCAAACTACAGATGTTACTTGGGGAAGATATCCAAATGGTACAGGTTCTTTTAATTTTTTAAATCCTACTTATTCGGCAAACAATTCAAACCCTATAAGTATTGCTGAAATAACAACAGCATTAAATGATGTATTAATTTATCCTAACCCTGCTGCTGATAAAATAACTATAAAATTTTTAGGAAATGAAAAAATTAGGAATATATCCATTTATGATATAACCTGTAAAGAACTTATTACTACCAAAATTTCATCCAACCAAACGATAGATACTAGTAATTTACCAAATGGAATATATATTATCTTAATTGGTAAGAAAACTGTTAAAAAATTAATCATCAATAAATAGTTGTTTTGATTCGGTTTGTAGCTACAAACAGCAAATCAGAACTAACATATTGATTTAGTGTTGTTTTCGAATATTCGAATAAAAAAATTGTAATTTACTCGTGTAGGTTGCAGGGGAAACACAGGAAACAAACCTTTTTAAAGACCCTGATATGTTGGAACGCCTTAATGATATTGTTGAACTGCCTGAGAAAGAAAAAGAAGCGTTATTAATGAGCGTGGATGCTTTTATCCGTGATGCTAAAACCCGTAAGGCTTACCGTAAAAAACAATAAAACCCCAACTTGTGGTAGCTATGAGCAGGTTAAAATAGTTTATTCAACAATGTACCCAAATAATAAAATACAACCAAAGTAGCACCAGCACCTAAACTTTTACTAATTCCTTGAAACCCCAAAGGAATTGTTATCAGTTGGTACAAAACAAAGCCTATTACTGACATACCTATCGGTAGTATTTTCTTCAATATTGAATTGTTACTTTTTTCTGTCATAAATAATACTTTCTAAGTCTATAAAACTATTTTTTGGTTCCCTTGGCTCAACAAAAACATTTAATGTATCACCTATTTCTATTTCAACATCATTAACATACTCAAATTTATCAACTTTTTTCTTTGCAAAAAATTGACTTCCTTTGATAATGTATCTACATTTTATATAAGTACTGTATTTTCGGTATTTGATTCTTTCTACTACAATTCCCTTAATAATATTTCCATTATTTTTAAGATACTCTTCATTATTGTATTTATCTAAAACATAATTAACAACAAATCCAATTATTATTAGCGATAAGATTATCACAATAATCGAAATAAATGTCTTGTTTTTCATTCAATCCAAAAGCTATAAAAATCTTACAGAATGATAAACTTCTCGAACAGGAGGTTTAGCCTTCAATAAGTTTTTTATTCCATTCAAAGCTGCCCACTCGCAGCTTGACATTTTAAATTTTCTTTGCTGCATTTTTCATGCAGCATTAGAAAATTTTAATGGCATAGCGGTAAATTTACTAAATCCTTTTTTTAATAACGCTGTGCCATTAAGATTTTTACTCCGTCGGCTGACGGATTAAAATCTAAAATGACAAGCTGCTTTTTAGTTTTTAGTTGGCATTTGGCAAGGTGAGGAGGGGGACAGAAAAAATTGTTTGTATAATGATATTTACCAACATCTTTTACCACCAAATAGCCTAAAAAAATACTAAATGCGTTAGTCAGTTGACTGACGCTCAGTTTATTATTTACCAAAATTTACTAAATTATAAAGCAACTTAATTTAATGGAATACGTCTTTATAGGGTCTAACAATCAATATTCACTAATTCATAAATTATGAAAAAAAATTACTTATTTCTTATGCTAAGCGGTATTATAGGTATCGTTGGTATAGATGCTAATGCTCAGTATTGTATTCCACCTGAATCAACATACGGAGGTCCGATGACTGGGTTTGAAAATGTAAGTGTCGGAACATTAAATAACACTTCTCTCCATGATGGCTACACCGATTATACTGGAACTGTAGCTACTGTTAATATGGCAAGAGGGTCTTCCTACACACCAAGTTTTGTTTTATACCATGAAATATTAACTTCAGGATTTTCAGATATGCTGAATTTGAGAATTTGGATTGATTACAATGTCGATGGCGATTTTGATGATGCTGGTGAACAAGTTTTGTCTCAAACAAGTCCTCAGTTAATCACTGCTTCTGGAACTGTTTTTACAGGAAGTGCTTTTATTATTCCGACAGGAGCAACTCTTGGGGTTACCAGAATGAGAGTATTCAGCGACATGTTAGTATCAGATGGTCATGATACTCCAATTCCTTGCGGATATCTTACTTCAACCAATACACTTGGACAACATGGCGAAACTGAAGATTATAGCGTTACCATCACCACTCCATCAGCAATAAATTCATTAGAAGATGCTTTTGATAATTTGAATGTCTATCCTAATCCTACCAATAATTCAATTATTCTAAATTTTGCCAATGAAACACCTACTGAAATTATAGATATTACTATTTATTCCATTGATGGTTCTTTGGTTAAAAGTCTTTCATCTGTTCAAACTAAAGAAAAACTTACCATTGATTTATCCGACTTGGAAAGTGGACAATATTTTATAAAAATAAATTCAAATTCAAGTGTAATTACTAAAAAAATTACTTTGATTAAATAGCACTGAAAAAATATTAATCTTAACCCGTAGTGCATTTGAACAAATTTTTTTCAAATGCACCACGAGTTAATCTTACTAATTTAAGAGAGGCAGATAAAATTATCTGCCTCTCTTTTAGTTATCTGTTTTATTTATTCATTTTTATAATTAGCTCATCGGTTTCCAAAACATCTACTTCGGTCATGTCCTTGTGGTTTCGTTAAATCAAACATAGACATTTATCCAAAATACTACTGCAAAACTTAATAAAATAAAGTCCATCAGGATTATGAAATTTGCAGTTTCGACTCATGGAACAAATGCCTTATTTTTATTTACCACAAAGCAAAAAATGTGGGAGTGATGACTTCCTTTTGAAATAGAAAATCAAAAATGTAGCACGATTCATAGTTTTAAAATTGTTTGAGGAAAATAATATTTTTAATAAAATACCAACTATCCTATCTAAAATCATATTTGCATTAAGATAAAATAAATATATTTGGTTGCTAATTGTAGTTAGAAACAACAGCACAAAAATTAATCGGAAATAATTTTCTGGTATTTTTTTATACTAATTTGTTTTTTATACCAAGATTATATGTCTAAAGTAAATATAAAACTAAAAGTAAATGGTGATAGCTATGAGCTTGCGGCAAACCCTAATAGAACGCTGGTGGATGTGCTTCGGGATGATTTTCACCTGACAGGAACAAAAATAGGATGTAAGACTGGCGACTGTGGTGCCTGTACTGTTTTGTTGGATGGTAAGTCGGTTTGCTCTTGTATGACCCTTGCCATTGAGGCACAGGGTAAAGAGATTACCACTATTGAAGGTGTAGGACTTAGTTATGATAAGCTCCACCCTATACAAGAAGCTTTTGTTAATGAAGGTGCTGTTCAGTGCGGTTATTGTACACCTGGCATGATAATGTCTGCAAAAAATCTGCTTGATAAAAATCCAAAGCCTACCGAACTACAGATAAGAAAGGCGTTATCGGGCAACCTGTGCCGTTGTACAGGTTATGCACGCATCGTAAAAGCGATAGAAGTAGCAAGTGAAAAAATGTATAACACTTAGAAATAATAATCAATGGCAATACCTAACTTTAATTATTTAGCTCCAACAACATTGAAAGAGGCACTCACCATGCGTGTCAACCACGGTGCTAAATCAAGCATTATGGCTGGTGGCACAGACTTGTTGATTAAAATGGCACACAGAAACCACCATTCAGAATATGTAATTGGCTTAAACAATGTGGCTGATATCGATTATATCAGATTTAATGAAAATGGAGATTTGTCCATTGGTCCAATGGCAAAGCTTTCAACAGTAATGGATCATCCAGCTATCGTTACTCATTTCCCTGCATTATCTCATTCTTCTGGTGTTACAGCAACTGTGCAGATACGCAATATGAGTACACTCATCGGAAATATAGTGAATGCTAGTCCTTCAGCTGATAATGCAACTCCTTTGCTGGTCTCCGATGCACGTATCGTTATTATGCATGAAGGCGGTGAGCGAGAAATACCTTTGTTTGAGTTTTTTCTTGGCTTTGGAAATTCAGTAATGAAACCAACGGAATTGATTAAGGAGATGATACTACCTATGCCAGAAAAAAAATCTGGCTCAAGCTATCAAAAAATTTCTACACGCAGCAAGGTGGATATAGCCGGTGTATGTGTGTCAGCTTTTTTGACTTTGAATGAAGCCGGGATAATTACAACAGCACGTATCGCACTAGGTGCTGTGGCTCCGAAACCTATTCGTATTCCTCAAGCCGAACAACTATTGGAAAACCAGAAACCATCATCAGAGCTATTTAAAAAGGCTGCTGCCTTATCGAGAGTAGAGGCAAAACCAATCTCCGACATGCGTGCTTCTGCAGATTATCGCAAAGCGATGGTCGAAGTATTGACAATAAGAGCTTTAGAGGAGAGTTTATTAATAGCAACAAATAAGGCTAAGTAAGATGAGTGAAATAAATAAAAACAACAATAGTTTAATCGGAAAAAGTATTCCACGAATCGATAGTCCAGCAAAAGTTACAGGGAAGGCACAGTATGCAGGAGATATTATTTTGCCAGGCACGCTTCATGGAAAATTATTGAAGAGCACAATGGCACATGCAAAGATTATTAGCATTGACGTGTCGGCAGCACTTGCTCTTCCCGGTGTAAAAGATGTAATTATCGGGAAAGACACCCCTTGTATTAAATTTGGTAATTGGAGGTTATTTCCAAACACACAAGATGAACTTCCGCTTGCGGTGGACAAGGTTCGTTTTATTGGAGATGAGATTGCTGCTGTGGCTGCTATTACTCCTGAAATTGCTGATGAGGCTTTAACACTGATAAAAGTAGAATACGAAGAATTGCCTGCTGTTTTTAATATTGATGATTCGCTTGCTTCTGGTGCTCCTTTGATTCATGATGAAAATAAGGAACTAACATCTAACATAAGTTTGGATAGAAAAATTGATGTAGGTGATATTGAACAGGCATTCAAGGATGCAGATTATGTTCGTGAAGACAGTTTCCTTGTTCATCCACATTCACATGCATATATGGAACCTTGTGCTACCATTGCCGAAACAGATGCTGAAGGTAGAGTTACCATTTACACTTCTACTCAAACACCATACATTGTTCAGTGTTTGTTGGCATCAACGTTAGGTATTCCTGAAAATCATGTACGTGTTGTTAAACCAGCTATTGGCGGAGGTTTTGGTGGAAAAATGGAATTACGTACTTGGGAATTTTGTGCTGCATTTATGTCACGTAGAACAGGTCGCCCTGTTCGTTTTGTTCTGAATAGACAAGATGAATTTGAGATTGGAAGAAGAAGACATGGCATGAAAATTAAATCGAAGGTAGGATTTAAAAAAGACGGAACTATTGTTGCCAAAGATTTTGAAGCTTACCTTGACGGTGGAGCATACAATTCAATGGGACCAACAGCTACTTTCCTTTGTGGAAATTTTGGTGCGATGCTTTACCGTTACCCAGTTTACCGTTACCGCGGATATCATGTTTATACCAATTTACCTCCATCAGGTGCTATGCGAGGATTTGGGGCTCCTCAAGCGATGTTTATTTCCGAAACGCAAATGAATATGGCAGCTATTGATTTAGGAATTGATGCTATCGACTTGCGTATCAAAAATGCCATGGTAACAGGCGATAAGATTGAAGGTGTGACTACCATTTCATCAGCTGGATTTGTTGAATCTTTAGAAAAAATTGCTTCAGCAACCAGTTGGAAGGAAAAGAAAAAGAACCTGCCTCCTAATAAAGGTATTGGAATTGGTTGTTATAGTTTTATTTCTGGAGGTGTTTTTAACTGGTTCAATACCCAGTATAATTTTTCAGCTTGTGAAGTAAGAGCTTATGATGATGGCACTGCACACTTATTTACCATGTCTTGTGACATTGGACAAGGTTCAGATACTGTGCTCAGACAAATTATGGCTGCCGACTTAGGTTTACCAGTTAATATGATTCGTTTAACAGCAGGCGATACAGCCATGACTCCGAAAGGAGATTTAGGAACTTGGGGAAGCCGTGTAACGCTTATGAATGGTAATGCCATATTGGATGCTACTAAAAAAATTAAGAATGAATTAGCGAAAATTGTTTCTATGAAATTCAATCTAAATGTAATTCATGATGTTGCTTTTGGAGATGGTAAAGTTTTTGCCAAAGCAAATCCAAAATATGGAATGACGTTTGGCGAGGCAGTAACCATGTGGGTGAAGATGAATCGTGGTGAAGAATTGACTGCTCGTGGAGTTTATACCCCTCGTGATAAAGGATTGACAACACCAGCCTATTCATTTGGAGCACAAGTTGCAGAAGTTGATGTTGACCCAGAAACTGGAGTTGTAACTGTTGAAAAAATAAGTACCGCACACGATTGCGGAACCGTAATAAATCCATTAGCAGTAGAAGGTCAGCTGGAAGGTGCTATTCAAATGGGACTTGGATACACGCTTTGTGAACAGTTTGCAATGAAAGATGGAAAGACATTGAATACTACTTTCCTTGATTATAAAGTTCCAGCAGCAGAAGACATGCCTCAAATAGTTTCTTATAAAATTGATACGTATGAGAAGGAAGGACCTTTTGGTGCTAAAGAAGTGGGTGAAGGATTAGTTATTCCAACAGCTCCAGCAATAGCCGATGCGGTATTTCAGGCAACAGGATATCGTTGTAAAGATTTGCCAATTACACCCGAAAAAATTCTTAGAGCGACTGGGAAAATATAAACTTGCTAAAAAATATAAGCGAAAAGGTATTTTTAATCCTTTATTTTTTCAAATACAATTCGGTAATGGTCAAAAATATGCCGATCAAACACATGAAGGTTAGCTTGTATTTTAAATCGACGCATCCATTCTCTAAATGTAGCATCGGTTAAATAATCTGGAATAAAAGAAGCAAAAAGAAGATACTTTCTTAAATTAAATTTGGTGAAAGCTGCAGTCCATCTGTGTATGGTTTCTATGTAATCGAATCTACCACTATCAACAGATATTAATTTAAAATGTTCGTCAGTTGCAGGGTTAATTAATCCTTCTTTCCCGTAAGGAAGCCACGAACCAGGAAATACACGACAAATAATATCCATGTATTCTTCATTGGTAAAAGTTTTTTTACTTAAATCAGTTTTATCAAAAGGGATATCCTCAAAGTTGACCATGTTGGGTCCAAACACCATCGATTGGCAGTAAAAACGACCTCCAACAGGAAGCAAACTAGCTACTTGTTTAAAATATCTTTTATAAATTTCATCTTGTTTTCCTGCTTTATATTCTTCCACAGAGCATAAGTGTTCTGGGCTTCCCATAGCAGTAACAGCATCGAATATTCCAAAAGTTTCTGGAGTAATGTCTTTTGAATCCATGTGCTTCACTTTCAAACCATTTTTGATACAAGCATCTGCTTGACCTTTTGCTAAAACAACGCCATAGGCATCAACTTCTTGTGAGGCTAAATAATCTACAAATGCTCCCCATCCACATCCAATATCTAAAACTTTTGAGCCTTTTTTAATGTTACAGCCATCTTTAATAAATTCGTGCTTTTTTAATTGTGCAGCTTCGGTAGTCATCGAAAAATCGCCATCAAATCTTGCACAGCTGTACGCTCCTTTATCCCCCAAACTTAAGCGGAATATTTTATCCATTCTAGTGTAGTGAGCATCTAAATGTTCTTGGTTTGCCATTTTATTTTATTTTTTTATAAATATAACTATTCTGATTTATCATCAATAAAAAAGTTGATACAATTTTAGAATTTCTGCTGTAATGGATTTTTTTTCTCATGTCATAAAGCTATGACTGATGTACTACTAAACTTTTGTCCACTTTAACGTATTAACTTTAGGTAATTTGTTTAGTTAATAATTCACCAAGTTTATTAATTCTTTGGTAAATCTTTCGTTGGGCATAAATTGATTTTCTAATTGGCTAACAAAAGGAACAGGAGTATCTATACTTGCAACTCTTTTTACAGGTGCATCTAAAAATTCAAAACAATTTTCATTGATTAAAGCACTTAACTCCCCTCCTAACCCATTAAATAGTGTTGCTTCATGTAAAATAATAACCCTATTTGTTTTTTTTACAGAAGCATAAATGGTTTCGGTATCTAATGGAACCAATGTTCTTAAATCTATTAAATCAGCCGAAATTTCTGGATTTTCATCTAATGATTTTATCGCCCAATGAACACCCATACCATAAGTAACAATTGTTACAGCACTTCCTTCTCTGATTAAGTTAGCTTTGCCAAATTCAATGGTGTAATAATCAGTTGGTATTTCCTCTTTAACGCTTCTATATAAACCTTTGTGTTCAAAAAATAAAACTGGGTTAGGGTCTTCAAAACTTGTAGTAAGTAGCCCTTTTGCATCATAAGGAAATGCGGGGTAAACTACTTTTAATCCTGGAACTTGAGTAAACCATGCTTCATTTGATTGTGAATGAAATGGTCCAGCAGCCATTCCACCACCAGTTGGCATACGAACAACTACATCAGCATTTTGTCCCCATCGATAATGAATTTTAGCCAAATTATTGCAAATTTGTGTCATTCCTTCACTAACAAAATCGGCAAATTGCATTTCCACCATGGCTTTTTGCCCATTAATAGCCAAACCTAAACCAACTCCTAGTATTGCCGATTCACAAAGAGGAGTATTTCTTACTCTCTGTTTTCCGAATTGAGCAACAAATCCATCAGTAATTTTAAACACACCACCATAATCAGCAATGTCTTGTCCCATCAAAACCAGCTCCGAATATTTTTCCATGCTTTGTCTTAATCCATCAGAAATTGCATCAATTAATCTTTTTTCGGTTTTAGCTGGTGATAGAGGTAACGTTTCTTTAAAATTAAATGGAGCATACACATCGCTTAATTCTGTGGTTATATTGGCAACTATATTTTCTTCAGCATAAGCTTTTTCCCATTCTTCACTTATTTCACTTTTTAATTCCTCTTTAATCCCTTTTATTTCCTTTTCATTGAGCACTTTTTCTGACAGTAAATATTTTTCGTAATTAACAACTGGGTCTTTCAATTTCCATTCATCAATTAACTCTTGAGGAATGTACTTAATGCCAGATGCTTCTTCATGCCCTCGCATTCTAAAAGTTATGCATTCAACTAAAACAGGTCTAGGATTTTCACGAATAGATGCAGCAATTTGACTTATCTTATCATAAACTTCTAAAATATTGTTGCCATCAATTAATTCGGTTTCAATTCCATAACCAATGCCTTTGTCAATAAAATTTTTAAAAACAAACTGCTCCTTAGAAGGTGTTGAAAGTCCGTAACCATTATTTTCTATCAAAAAAATAACAGGCAAACTCCATACTGCTGCGGTATTTATCGATTCATGAAAATCTCCTTCACTAGCACCACCATCTCCACTAAATACTAATGTTACCTTTTTTTCTTTTTTCAATAATTTTCCAAGTGCGATTCCATCAGCAACACCCAATTGAGGACCTAAATGAGAAATCATTCCAACTATATGGTGCTCTTTGGAACCGAAATGAAAAGAACGATCTCTGCCTTTTGTAAAACCATTCATTTTTCCTTGAAATTGAGAAAATAATCTTTGTAATGGAATTTCTCTTGAAGTAAATACACCTAAGTTTCTTAACATCGGCAAAATGTACTCATCGCTTTCTAAAGCCATAGTTGCTCCGACAGAAATAGCTTCCTGACCAACTCCAGAAAACCATTTAGATATTCTTCCTTGACGAAGCAAAATCATCATTTTTTCTTCAATCAAACGAGGTTTTAACACTCCTTTATAAAGGTTAACTAATGTTTTATCTGAATATTTTCTCCTTTTGAATTCCATTAATAGTTTTGTACTTTTTTTTTGGAGAGCAAAGTTACTTGATTTTATGTAACTTTGTTTTTGAAATATGATTTTTATCATAATAGTTTATTAAAGCCTGACCTATGCAAGAATTTATAGTATTATTATTAGCGGTAGCGGCGCTAGCATATCTTGTTTATAAATTTATTTTTAAGAAAAAATCACATGACTGTGATCAATGTGAGCTTTCTGACCCAAAAAACAATAATAACCATTAACTCTATCTAATTGTAATGAGTTCTTATTTATCACCTCTTAAACTTTTATTAAAAAAACTGGGAATAGCATTTCTTATTTTTTCACTTTGTCGAATATTATTTTATCTGTTCAATAGCAATCATTTTTCAGGTGTTCCAATCAGTTTATTTTTTTATGGTGTTCGATTTGATGTTGTTGCTATTTCATTTTTATTTTCGCCATTGGTTATTTTGCAGCTAATACCTTTCTCTTTTAGAAATTATAAATGGTATGATAAAATTATTGCTAT
>CAYHWX010000089.1:0-1963 GCA_964360245.1 uncultured Vicingus sp. | reverse complement strand
TCAGTTTTTATGTTCCAAATACCATTGTAATTATTCTAAACCTTATAGATGTTGCTTATTTCGATTTTAGTTTAAAAAGAACAACCTTCGATTTTTTTGGAATGATTACTACAGGGAATGACTTTATCAATCTACTTCCCCATTATTTTATTGATTTTTGGTATGATTATTTGCTGCTTTTTGGTTTATTGATTTTATCAAGATACTTGTATCGTAAATTTTGTAAATCAACTCTTAAATTTCAACCTTATTATCTAAAAGATTATCTACTACATTCAATAATTTTTGTTTCTTTTTTAAGCTTAACTGTTATTGGCATGAGAGGTGGGACACAATATAAACCACTAGATATCATTAACGCAGGACAATATACACCCGCTCAAAATATTCCTATAATTCTTAACACTCCTTTTACTATTATTAAAACTGCATTAGTAGATAAGATTGAACCTGTTACTTATTTTTCTGACAAAAATCTTAACCAAATATTTAATCCCGAAAAAGTAATTAATGGAAGTGGTAAAATAAAAGATAAAAATATTGTACTTGTCATATTGGAAAGTTTTGCAAAAGAATATGTTGGCGGATTTAATAATGGAGAAGGTTATACTCCATTTCTTGATTCATTATTAAATGAAAGTTATGTTTTCAACAATGCTTATGCCAACGGTCACCGATCTATTGAATCGTTGCCCTGTATTTTAACCGGACTACCACAATTAATGAATTCCGCTTATGTGTTGTCTAACTATTCGGGTAATAAGTTAGATGGGTTCCCAAAAATGCTAAAAAAAGAAGGCTACAATACTTCCTTTTATCATGGGGGAGCAAATGGAACGATGGGTTTTAATGGTTTTGTAGGAATATCTGGAATAGATAAGTATTATGGAATGAATGAATATCCTAATAAAGAAAAAGATTTTGATGGTTTGTGGGGAATATTTGATGAACCTTATCTTCAGTACTTTGCTGCTGAATTAACTAAAAAACAACAACCTTTTTTTAGTGCTGTTTTTACAGTTTCCTCTCATCATCCTTATACTATCCCTAAAAAGAATATAGGAATGTTTCCTAAAGGTACTTTGCCTGTGCATGAAACTGTTGGCTACACAGATTACGCACTAAAACAATTTTTTAAAACTGCTCAAAAAATGCCTTGGTTTAAAAATACCCTATTTGTGTTTACAGCCGACCATTCTTCCAATTCAAATAAAGCTCAATACCAAACCAGATTAGGACAATATGCAATTCCGATGTTTATTTTCGACCCTTCTAGAGAGTTAAAAGGAGTAAATAATAATTATTTTCAGCAAGTTGATATTTCTCCAACAATAATGGGTTTAGTAGGAGTTAAAAATACTGTTATTACTTTTGGAAATGACGCTTTTGGCACCGACGAAAAGTTCGTTATTAACTACTTAAATAATTCGTATCAACTTGCTTACCAAAATTATTTTTTAATTTTTGATGGAGAAACGACCACTGATTTTTTTGATGTAAAAAACGATTCATTATTAACTAATAATTTAATTCAAAATTTAACTCCTCAACAAAAAATACATCAACTAAAAGCAGAAAAATTACTAAAAGGAATTATTCAACAATACAATTACAGAGTTATCAATAACAAGCTATCTATTAACAAATAAGAATCTCATTCAACCAAAAAAAAACATATTATTCATCATTAATCCTATTTCAGGGATTGGGAAACAAAAGATTGTTGAGCAATTAATTGAAACACATTTAGATAAAAATCAATTTATTGTTGAAATAAAATATACCGAAAAGCACCAACATGCTATAGAAATTAGTGCTAATAATGCTGGAAAATATGATATTATAGTTTGGCATGCGGAGGAAGGTAAAACCGTTATCGAATACGCAATTGAAGAAGTGAAGAAAAAATACAATATAGATGTAAAACGTGTTTATTTGCCCATGTCTTTACCTAATTTAGACC
>CAYHWX010000088.1:0-15566 GCA_964360245.1 uncultured Vicingus sp. | reverse complement strand
GGAGAAAATAACTTGGCAAACCAAAGCATTTAAAGACCTAACCGTTGATGAATATTTTGAAATTATTCAGTTAAGAATAGAAATATTTGTGGTAGAACAAAATTGTCCCTACCAAGAAGTGGATGAAAAAGATAGAAAATCATTTCACCTATTTGGAAAAACACCTACAGGACAACTTATTGCTGTTTCAAGAATTTTACCTCCAGGAGTTTCCTATCAAGAAATTTCTATAGGAAGAGTTGCTTTAAAAAAAGAATATAGAGGAAAAGGAGTTGCAGATGAAATGATGAATGAAACTTTTCAATTTATTGAAAGTCATTTTGGCAAACAAGCCATCCGAATTTCTGCTCAACACTATTTACTTAATTTTTACAACAAACATGGTTTTCAAGCAATTGGCGAAATCTATTTGGAAGATAATATTCCTCATGTAGAAATGCTTGCTAAATAGAACTTTTTAGTTGAGATTTACGATTTTTGTTTTGAGATTTTGGATTGACGATTTAGGATTTTAGCCTTTGTGTGTCCTCACAAACAAAAAAAATCTCACAAAAAAAAAGATATCGTCAGTCATCTGACGGACGATGGCTATAACCGCTATAGACAAACACTAAATAGGATTAACAATATTCAATTTCTTAATTTTTTCAATAGGACCAGGGCAAAAACGAAGGTGACAATTAATGCAACTATTGATTAATTGGTTATATTCTTTTATTTTATTCTCGTCAGTAGCTGCTTGAACTGCTTTCGCTTGAATAATAATTAAGTCGTTGTAAGCCGTAAACTCAGGGGTTTTAACTTTTGGGTCGGTGGGTATTGCTTGGTGTGCTCGTTCTAATTCAGCAATAAATTCATTTGAGATGTTTCCCTTCTCATTTACAATTAATTGTTTTAAGGAATCGGTAGTTACATGTAACTGACGCATTAATAATGCTAACTCGCTATCACCATTTGGATTAACTGCAGAAACTTTTACCGTTGAACAGCTTTCTTCTTGCTCACTTTTTGCATTGTTAGAACAAGCAAAAAAAAGGGATGCCAAACAGCATCCCACTATAATTTTTAAGTAGTTATTCTTCATTTGGTGTGGTACTTTCGCTTTTAATAATAACTCCTACTGCTTCAAAAGAGTAATTTATTTCTGGTTCAGTTATCGCATCAATTTCTTCCTGAGGAGCTTTGGCATCTTCTGCGTAATGTTTTAAAGTAGCCACATCAGTGGTATCCATTTTTGCAACTCCTTGAACGATTGCTAACTTTCCAGCAGCATCTTTAGGCACAAAAAAACCATAATCTTTAAAAGAAACTCTCATCGCTGTTCCATTTCCTAAATCCAACATCATCCAACATCCTTTCTTTTGACAAACTTCATTAATAGTGGTAGTTAACTTAGTTATCAAAGAATCTTTATCTTTAATTTGAGTTAAAAATTCAGCAGGAGTAATGGCTCCCTCTTCAGTGATGTCTTCACCGTGTTTAGTGATTTCAACGTTAACTTCATCTACAACTTCAACTGGTTGTTCAGTATTGTTGCAGGCAAAAAGCAAAAATGTACTTGCTATGATGATATACTTATTCATTTTAATTTGGTTTTTAGTTTAAAAAAGCAAATTTAGTTTTTTAAATTATTCTAATCCAATTTTATTTAGATAACTTCGTTAATTAGATTGAATCTAATTTGAGACTGTCTGTAAAGTCGGCAGTCATCAATCTTCAGTTGGCAAAAGTCTCTGCAAAGTTTTATTTTTTGCTAACTGTTGACTGTAGATTGTTGACTATACTATAAAAAGATAAACTCTAAATAGCGTCTATGAATATCAAATTCAAACAATTAACATTTCTTATTTTTGCAGCATTAATGACAAAAACTACCATGGCTCAAAGCGAAATAAAAAAAAATATACTAACTGATTTTGAAAAATATGTAATCGTCAACAAAGGAACTGAAAGTCCATTTACTGGTGAATACACCGACCATAAAGCACAAGGTATTTATTTATGCAAACAATGCGATTATCCATTATACAATTCAGCAGATAAATTTCCTTCACATTGTGGTTGGCCTAGTTTTGATGATGAAATTGCAGGTCATGTTACTCAAGTTCCTAATAAAGATGGAAGTAGAGTTGAGATAATTTGTAGTAACTGTAAAGGTCATTTAGGTCATGTTTTTGAAGGTGAAAAATATACGCCTAAAAACACCCGACATTGTGTTAATTCTGTTTCTTTAAAATTTATTTCCATCGAAGATTGGGATAAAAAAAATAAATAAGAAGCCTTCTCCTCCAAGTATAACTAATTCTTTATTTCACAAGCCAGCTGACTAATTGGAATAAATTTAGGAACGACCTTTGATAAATTTTGCTAGTTTTTTTACTGATAAAATTAGCGATGGCATTAAGAAAGCAACCCTTGAAGCACTTAGTAATAAAAGAATGGAAAAGCGTGTTCCTTTGTTAAAGTAACAACAACTAATAAAAACAACAGGGCTTGGGTTGCATGGTAATTTTATCAGTAAAAAAACCAAAAATTTATCAGCAGTCTTGATTTTTTGTTTCTTTTTGATTAAGCAAAAAGAAAAAGGTAAAAACCTCGTGGTGTCAATTAAAAAGTAAAACTTAATTGATAGTAACCAAAAAAATTAACTTTTTAAGGATTGACTAAATAAGAAAAGAGCCTCACAATAGTGTGAGACTCCTTATTGCACTAACTAAACGGTGGGTAATAAAGGAAGTATATTTTAAAATCCTAACAAAGTAACTCCAACTGTAAAAGGATATAGTTCTGGTCCTCTGTTGTTTTCAAATAATGGAGTTATGCTATAAGTAGCAAATACGTTAAACCAACCTACACCTACTCTAGCAGTTAAGCTAACTCTAAAAGGGTTAGTATTAAAACTTTGTTTGTCTTTTTCCTTTTTTTCAGATCCATTTTCTTTGTAAATATATTTCATTTTAGTTTGCACATCAAAGCCAACTATAGCTCCTGCAGACAAGTGAAAAGACTTATTTTTATGATCTCCTGTGTTTAATTCCAGCAAAAACGGAGCATTGATAAACCATGTTTTAAATCTATTTTTTGAGAAATTATTAATGGTATCAATTTCACCCCAAGTATAATCTTTGGTGTATTCATCAATTGTTGGATAAATATAACTTCCTCCTTCAGGGGTTAGTCGAACATTGTGTTTTAATTCATAATTATTCCATTCGGTTCCTAAACCAGTTATCAGTCCAAAATGATGTTCTTTAATTTTGATAAAAAACTCCATAAAATTAACACTAACTGCCCATGATTTACTATAATTCAGTTCCATAAACTGGGTAACTTCTTTAGGGTTTGTTAATGATAAAGAAGGGTCATTACTTAAATCAAAACCATTATTTGCATTTAAAAATCCATTTACACCTAAATCAATTCCTGCCCAATGTGCTCTTCTTTTTTTCTTTTTTTTCTCTAATTGCAAGGTATCATTTATGAATAAAATATTTGTATTCCCCCATTTAATACGGGTTGTGTCGTTACCAACTACTTTTTCAATACCTTCATTGCTAATAATAACCCCCAATTCACCATTAATATTTTCTCCATTAAACGATGACTCTGATGCCTCTGAAGACTCAATGTTTCTACTAGGAGGGTTTCCTTTCACATTTATACTTGATGCCCCCGAAACTTTTCCACTAATAGAATCACTTGCAAAAATTTTAACATCTGATGCTCCAGAAATATCAATTTTTACATTTTTAGCTAATAATTCAGCTGCTTTTAAATCGGATGCTCCGCTTAATTTTACATTAAAATCAGTAACTGTACCTATTAATTTAATATCACTAGCTCCCGAATAATCAACCCTTAAATCGTTTACTTCCAAATTTAAATCTACCTCACTAGCCCCACTTCCTTTTAAAGAAAAATTATCCTCTTTTATTGTATTTGTTGAGCTGATTTCTGAAGTGCCACTTTGCTCTATACTCTTTAATTTTTTGAAAGTGATTAAAATTTTCACATTATCTTTAGATTTAATTTTTCCTTTAGTAGATAATGACAATACTCCATTCTCTACTTCCGATTTTACTTTATCCAAATCTTCAGGCAAAACACCTATAATTGAAAGTTTGTTTTCATCTCCTTGAGTAAGAACAACTTCTATAGCATTACTCACTTTTAAATCTTGAAAATCTACCACTATTCTTTCTTCTGACTGAGCTTTAATTGCTCCTATAAAAAGTAGCACGATAATGATTGTTATTAGTTTTGTTTTCATGGTTATATTTTTTTGCTTCCCGAACTCAACGTGGTTGATTAATTCATTGAGCTGTTGTTAATTTAATTTTTTAAACTTACCGGTGTTTTGGAATAGGACGGTTGGGCTTATTAATTTGTTACAGCGAATTTTATTTTTTTCTTTTATTTCTAGAAAAACTAAAATCACCAACGTTTATAGCATAGGCTATAACTTCTCCATTTTCGTCCTTATCTTGTTTTAAGAATCGTTTGGTTAGCGTTTGACCAACTGTTTTAAATTTGCTTTCGGTCTCTTTTGCTTTTGTAACAGGTTCATCGTCATAAGTAATTTTCACATGATCTGCGTAGTTAATTTCTTCTAAATCTTCTTCAGTAACATTATCAATAGGCAGTGAATCTTTTGTAGAATTTACAGCTGGAATTGGATTTTCAGCAAATGTCTTTGGAGATTCTTCTTTGGTATCAGGAATAATTTGAAGCCCTTTTTCATTAACATTTTTCTTTTTAAGAGCAATAGATGTGGATTTTTTGATTCCTATACTTACCAAGTTATTTTCTTCTTTTTTTTCTTCATTCACAAGCTGTTCATTTTTAATTGGAACACTTATTTTATTATTATTAGTAATTAGATTCTTAGGTTGTTTTTCTTCATTAGTTAAACCTTTCAATAAGAACAAAATAATGATAATAGCTGCTGCAGACGAATACCACCAATACATTGGAATGATAATTCCTTCTTTCTTTTTAAGTGATTTTTTGTCGTTAAAAATAACTGTTGGTGCAACCAACTTAGTTTTTTGATAAGTAAAAAAATCAGCCTGTTGATTAGGATTTTTTTCTAAAAACAAATATAGAGCAGTAGAAATTTCTTTTGTATTTTCTCCCTCAATTTCCTGAATAATGAAATTTTCGTAATTATTAAGAGTAATTAAACTTTCATCTTTTTTAAATTCATTCTTATTCTCCAAATAAACTGCTGGCACAACTAGTTTGATTTCTTCGTAACCGTCTAATTCATCTTTTAAATCAGAATTTTTCTCAAGAAACAATATCAACTCTGCTATTAATTCAGGAGATAAGTTCTCCTCATAATAATCAAGCAAGTATGCTTCGTAGTTATTTCTTGTTATTAAATTCATAATACTGCTTCGATACTTCCTAAATAATTTTTTAAAAATTGTCTTCCTCTAAAAATGTAAACCTTAACTTGAGTTTCACTCATTCCCGTTATTTCTGCAATTTCATGGTATGCGTATCCTTCATAATCTCTTAACAAAATCACCGATTTTTGATCTGTTGGTAAATGCTCAACTGCTTCTTGTAAAACTTCTTGTAAATCAGAATATTCAGTTTGTACGGTATAATTTTTTTCTTTAACCTCACTAAAAGAAACCTGTTTTTTCTCTTTTCTAACTACATCGATTAAAGTATGATAAGCTGTTGTAAATAAGTATGATTTAATTTTACCAACATCAACAGTATCTTTTTTCTCCCAAAATTTCACATAAGTATCTTGTACTATATCCTTTGCTTTATCCTCGTCTTTTATGTTTTTTAGGATAAAGCGAAATAGGTTATCAGAATGCTTATCTACACTTTGGTTATACTCAGTAACCGTCATTAATGCAATTGTTTATAGTGTGACGAATTGATGTTATAAAAAGTTACAGTTGCTTTTTAAATATTCCATATACTGCAGAACCACTCCCTGTCATGGAAGCATAAAGTGCTCCTTTTTTATACATTTCTTCTTTCAACTGTTTAATTTTTGGGTGATTATGAAAAATCGATTCTTCAAAATCATTTTTAATTGTTGATTTCCAGTTATGAATAGGTGATTTAATTAATTCTTTTAAATTAGTTGTTGATTTTATTGGAATAACACCACGATATGCTTCGGAAGTTCCAATGTGAATGTTAGGGTATTCAATTTTAATAGCATAAGAAGACAAATCCAACGCTACTTCTTCAAATTCATCTCCTTTTTGATATGCGTAGACTGGTTTATTTTCAATAAAAAATGCACAATCACTACCTAGTTTTCTAGCATAGTTTATTAATTGATTGGAGGTTAAATTCAGTTCAAACAATTCATTTAAAACTTTTAACATAAAAGAAGCATCAGAAGAACCACCTCCTAACCCTGCACCTATTGGAATTACTTTGTGTAAATGAATTTTTACAAAAGAAATAGGATAATCTTTTTGAAGAAGTCGAAATGCTTTAACGCATAAATTATCGTTAAAATCGCCAGAAATTGTTATGCCAGAAGAAATAAACTCCAATTGATTTTCAGAGTTTTTAACTACTTCTAAAACATCATATAAATCAGCTATAGGATAAAAAACACTCTCCAAATTATGAAATCCATCTTTTCGTTTTTCAATGATGTTAAGACCTATATTAATTTTGGCGTTTGGAAAAACAATCATTCGGCTAAATTTTATATTCTTCTTCAAAAATACGAATAAGAAAAATGTTGAATTAACAAAATTAGTAATTTAGCACCCTATTAAATTATTGGAAAAAAGATGGTAGTATATTTAGATTTTGAAGAACCAATAAAAGTGTTACACGATCAATTACTTGAAAACACTAAATTACAAGAAGAAAAAGGTGTTGATACCAGTAAAATTGTAATTGAAATTGAAAAACAAATAAAAGAAACTCGAAAAAAGATTTATAGCAACCTTACAGCATGGCAAAAAGTTCAAGTTTCTAGACATCCCGAAAGACCATATACGCTTGCCTATATAAATGCTATTACTGATGGTGAATTTCTAGAATTACATGGTGATAGAACAGTAAAAGACGATAAAGCGATGATTGGTGGCTTTGGCAGTATTGATGGTCAAACTGTGATGTTTATTGGTCAACAAAAAGGCATTAACACTAAGATGCGTCAACTTAGAAATTTTGGTATGGCAAACCCTGAAGGATACCGAAAAGCTCTACGCTTAATGAAATTGGCTGAAAAATTTAACAAACCTGTTGTTTGTTTTATTGATACCCCAGGTGCTTTTCCTGGCTTAGAAGCCGAAGAAAGAGGACAAGGTGAAGCCATTGCTCGGAATTTATTTGAAATGGCTCAACTAACAGTTCCAATTATTGCTATTATTATTGGCGAAGGAGCCTCTGGTGGTGCTTTAGGTATTGGTGTTGGTGACAAAGTGCTGATGTTAGAATTTACTTGGTATTCTGTTATTTCACCAGAATCATGTTCTTCAATTTTATGGAGAAGTTGGGACTTTAAAGAACAAGCCGCTGAAGCTCTAAAACTAACTGCTAATGATATGTTGGAGCATCAATTAATTGATGGCATTATTAAAGAGCCTTGTGGTGGAGCTCATACCAATCAAGCGGAAATGTTTCAAATCGTTAAGAAAGAAATCTTAAAACACCTGCCCAAATTAATGGCACTTAAAAAAGATAAGTTGGTGGAAAGAAGAATCAAAAAATTTTGTGCAATGGGAGTAGTAGTAGAATGAGTGAAGAAAATAATGATTGAATGCTAATTGTCATGATACCTTTAACACAAAAAAATAGCACTCTATTTAGTGTTTGCCTTTAAAGTTGTGAGGCTGAACTGTCTTGTATGATTTTTACAATCAAGTCAGCAATCTACAGTCTGCAGTTAGCAAAAAAACACTTTGTAGAGACATTTGCCAACTGAAGATTGATGACTGCAGACTTTAAAACAGACTTTATTTATTGTACCAAAAATCTACATTTAATATACTACTGGAATGGATGTAGTTTCCTTTAAGTGCTTTTGATGTGTAATCATAAATAGTTAGCATATTTCCACTGGTAACAAATAATTCGTTAGTTAAATAATCGTATTTAAGTTTATTGGCACCGATACCACTTAAATAAGGTAATGTAGAAAAATTATTGGCATTAATTAAAATAATATCTCCACCACTGGCAACTAAATAAATACCATTACTAATTTCAACACAATCATCAATATAGCCAACACCAATTGTAAAAGGTGATGAACTTAGTCCTGATGGAATATTATAAAAATCTAGTTTGCCAATTGAGGAAGCATTATTGGTAATCAAAATTATTTCATTAGCACCATAGGAATAAATTCCTTTCACATCTTCATTCAAATTAAGCTGCTTGACTTCTATTCCTGAAGCCATCCAATAAAGCACCAATTTTACAGCACTTCCAGAAATTAAATGTTGCTCGGTCACTAAATAATAATCTTCGTGCACTAAAGCACTTTCCATATAATAGTTAGGATAAGCAGTTGCACCATAATTAGCTGCCCCATTATTATCATACCCTTGAATAATACCATTTCTTTTACCTAAATATATGTTCTGATTATCATATAAAAATCCAGTAAAATAAGGCGTAGGTGGAGAGGAATTGATGGGAACATTCCAAGCTAAACCTCCAGAATTTAAATCAATAGCACTTATGCTTCCACTGATACTTGAAGTGTGTATTAACTGTTGGTCGTAGGAGTTAACAGCTGCGTCCAAATAATCTCCATTTAAAGAGCTGTAAAAAGATGCGCTAAAACTATTAGCCAATAAAGAAATATCAGTCTGACTTCCAGTATTGCTAAAAACAAAAATACCATTTCTAATTTTTGGAGTTTCGTTTAATAGAATATCAATATATTGAGTGGTAATATTTTCTCCATCTGATGCACTAATATCAAAATAATATTGCCCAGAAGCTAAGTGAATATCATCAAAAAAATACATCACATTTAATTCATAATCGGCTGTAGCTGGTTTTTTGGTAATGGTGGAAAGGACAGGAATATCATTACTATTTCTTAACGAAACTTTAACCCACTCAATGTTTCTATTGTCACTAATAGTGGCTAAAATTTGTACCGTATCCATGCCACTAATTTGTTGCAAGTAAACAGGCGAATGAACAACAATAGTAGGTTTTACCTCATCTTTATCTTTTGAACAAGATGAAATAAATAGGCAACTAAAAACAACAACTAGTATTGGAGCAAATCGAAACATCTTATCGTAAATTTAAGATTTTTCTCATAAGTCTGTTTATAAGAGGTTAATAATTTGTTAATCGGTTAAACTTTAATCAATTAAAAACGTTTAAAAAAGAAAGATAATATTCTATAAAAAGTAAACATCTTTTACTTCACTATTCGTATTTTTGGTAAATGGCTGAAACAGATAAAATAACTACTAGAAAAAGGACACGACCTTCATTTCCAGCTATCCAAAATTTAGAACATGGCAAACTTCCACCCCAAGCAATTGATTTAGAAGAAGCCGTTTTGGGAGCTTTAATGCTCGAAAAAGAAGCCGTTAATACCGTTATTGACATTCTTCAACCAAAAAGTTTTTACAAAGAAACGCATCAAAAAATATTTTCAGCCATTCAAGGTCTTTTTAGTGATTCTCAACCCGTTGATATTTTAACCGTTACCAATAAATTAAGGTTGAGTGGCGAACTTGATATTATTGGTGGTGCTTATTACATCACTCAATTAACAAATCGTGTTGCTTCTGCTGCCAATATTGAGTTTCATGCTCGTATCATTTCTCAAAAATACATTCAGCGAGAATTAATTCGAATATCTTCTGATATTATTACCGATGCTTACGACGAAACAACTGACGTTTTTTCTTTACTCGATAAAGCAGAAAGCAATTTATTTGCTGTTACTGAAGGAAACATTCGAAAAAATTACGAAACTATGTCTGACCTTCTTCGAGTTGCTATTAAACAAATTGAAGAAGCAAAAAATAAAGAAAGCGGAGTAATAGGTATCGCTTCAGGATTTACTGCTTTAGACCGAATGACCTCTGGTTGGCAACCTTCAGATTTAGTAATTATTGCAGCACGCCCCGGTATGGGGAAAACTGCTTATGTGCTATCTTTGGCTAGAAATGCCGCTGTTGACTTTAATATTCCTGTTGCTTTTTTCTCTTTAGAAATGTCATCCATTCAATTGGTAACTCGTTTGGTTTCTGCAGAATCTGAAATCTCAGCAGAAAAATTAAGAAGCGGAAATTTACGAAATGATGAAATTCAACAAATTCACTCTAAAATAAAAGGCTTGGCAGAAGCTAAATTATTTATTGATGACACCCCTGGATTATCTGTTTTTGAATTGCGAGCTAAAGCTCGAAGACTAAAAGCTAAAGAAAAAATACAACTATTAGTTGTCGATTATTTACAACTGATGACTGGTGGAGGTGATAAAAAAAATGGAAATAGAGAACAGGAAATTAGTATGATTTCACGTTCATTAAAAAGTATTGCCAAAGAATTAAACATTCCTATTTTAGCACTTTCTCAATTAAATAGATCTGTAGAAACTAGAGGTGGTGATAAAAAACCACAACTATCCGATTTAAGAGATTCTGGTTCTATTGAACAAGATGCAGATATGGTTCAATTTATACATCGCCCTGAATATTACGGATTAAGTGAAGACGAAGATCATAATCCAACTGCGGGAGTTGCTAACATTATTATTGCAAAGCATAGAAATGGTTCTACTGGAGAAATTAAACTTAAGTTTGTTGCTCACTTAGCTAAATTCCAAGATTTTGAAAAAGGAATGAATGACTTTGATGATTTTGACAACGCCAATTCTTCATCAATGCCAGTCGGCAAAGATTTTGACACAGACAAAACCGTTACTAAACCATCAAAAATGAATGATGTAGAAGATACTGATTTTGATTATGGGTTGAACGATACAGAAGATGAAAAAGCTCCTTTTTGATTTCCCCTTCAAATTAAAATCACTTGCTTTCCCAATTTTTTCGTAATTTAGACTTCGTATGATTTTCCTAAAAAAAATAATTTTCTTCTTTCTACTATTTCTTTTCTCCATAAAAGTAAGTGCCACTTACTTATTAATACCAATGGACCATACCCAAAAAAATCATTTAAAAGCCTATGGAATTGCTTACTGGGTATTGCAAAACAATGTTGAAATTGATTGGTTACTAAATTATCGGGGAGGTAGTTTTATGATGAAACACATAAAAACTATCGAAGATGAATTAATTATTAGAGGTGTTTCTTTTGAAGTTATTGCAGATGTAAAATCTACTGCTATATTGAATGAAATTGCAGACCCCGAAATAAATATGGATGTAGTTAAATTAGAAAAAGCACCAAAGATTGCTGTTTATTCTCCAAAAAATAAACAGCCTTGGGACGATGCCGTTACCTTAGTTTTAACCTACGCCGAAATTCCATACGACGTGCTTTATGATACCGAAATTATTGAAGGAAAGTTGCCTTTGTACGACTGGTTACACCTCCATCACGAAGATTTTACAGGACAATATGGTAAATTTTACAGCCATTATCGCAACGCTCCTTGGTATCAAGAACAAGTTAGATACAACGAAGAAACTGCTACTCGATTAGGTTTTTCCAAAGTATCACAATTAAAATTGGCTGTTGTTAAAAACATTAAAGAATTTACCATTGGAGGTGGATTTTTATTTGCCATGTGTTCTGGAACTGATGCGTTAGATATTGCTCTTTCTGCCGAAGGCATCGACATTTGCGAAGCTATGTTTGATGGGGATGGAACTACGCCTAACTATACTACGCTATTAGATTTTACGAAAACCTATGCGTTTAAAGATTTCACCTTAAAAACAAACCCCAACGAATATGAGTTTTCCAACATCGATGCTACTCCAACACATACGATGACTCCTAAAAACTTAGATAATTTTACCTTGTTTGAGTTTTCGGCAAAATGGGACATTGTACCCACCATGCTTTGCCAAAATCACGAAGTATTATTAATGGATTTTTTGGGCAATCAACTGGTTTTAATAAACAATTTTTAAAATCGAGTGTGTTGGTGATGGGCGAAAATAAATCGCTGAACAGTGCAAAATACATACATGGCGAAATGGGCAAAGGTACTTGGACTTTTTATGGTGGACACGACCCCGAAGATTACCAACACATGGTAGGCGACCCACCAACCGATTTAAATTTACACCCCAACTCTCCAGGTTATCGGTTAATTTTGAATAATATTTTGTTTCCGGCTGCGAAAAAGAAAAAACAGAAGACTTAAAATTATTTGTGAAAGTTTTTGAACTACTAAAACGAAAATTATGTTATCCTACTTCTATGTAGAACCATTTGAACAAATGCTGAGAGATTATATCAAGGATATAAAATCATCGGAGAATAAAATACTAATAGAAAAAGAATACACTTTATTCTATCCTTCAATAGGCAAAAATTATAATGATGGCAAAGAAATACTAGTTGTTGGTCAAGCAACTAATGGTTGGTCTCCTATTTTTACTTGTAAAACAAAGAATGAGAAAGATTTAGAAAAGCTTGTTGACGAAAGCATTAACTTTTCTTCAGAAGATGTTGGAATATGCCCTCTTCAATGGATAAATGACAAATGGTATGACTATAAATTTTACCGTTCTTCCTTTTGGAACTTAACTTATAACTTTGTGAAGGAACAATATAATAGAACAGATGAAAACTGGACGAACATTATTGCTTGGAGTAATTTGATGAAGATTGCACCTGCTAAAGAACGTAATCCAAAGGGTGATGAAAAGGACTTTCAAATCGAAAATGCTGCAAAGCTTTTCAAATTAGAATTAGAACAACTGAAACCAAAAAACTGTTTATTGATAACAAATTTAGAAACTTGGGCAAAACCAATACTTGACGAAGCAAAAATTAAATATAATAGAGTTGAAGGGAAATATAATTATGTAGAAGCAATTGGCGAATACAAAGGATGCAATATAATTGTTACAAAACGTCCATTTGTTGGTGGAAATCATAAAATATTCACTAGCGAAGTTTCAAAATTTTTAATACATGAACCCCTCTCAGCATAGATTATCAAAAAAAAAAAAATTAACTAAGCGAAGCATTCGCTTCGCTTTAGTATATCAATTTAGCTTAAGCTATTTTAATATAATAAAGCGTAGTAAAAACTACACTTAGGAAAGTAGTTGAAAATCAATATAGAGATTGAAGAAAATAATTCATCTAAGCATAGCAATTGCTAAGCTTTTTAGTATTTTTATAGCTTAAGCTATTAATAATCTAAACACACCTTATCATGTCCGATAGCTATCAAATAAAAAATCAACAAGGATTGTATTTTTTAACATTTCAGGTAGTCGGTTGGGCAGATGTTTTTTCAAGAAAAGTATATCGAGATATTATAATTGATAGTTTTAATTATTGTAGAAAACACAAACCGTTAAAAATTTACAGCTATGTTATCATGACAAATCATATTCATTGCATTTTAAGTTCAGAAGATAATTTATCAGATATCATTCGGGATTTTAAACGACACACTTCAACACTAATTTTGAAAGCAATTGAAAATGAGAATGAAAGCCGAAAAGAATGGTTGATGATGGTTTTTAAATATCATGCGAAATACAATAAACGCAACAACGAATTACAGTTTTGGACACACGAAAATCATGCTGTTGAGCTGACATCAAATGAAATGATTGACAGCAGAATAAACTACATCCATCAAAATCCAGTAAGAGCAGGTTGGGTTGCTAATAATTACGAATATATCTATTCAAGTGCCACCAATTTTGCAGAATTGGAAAGTATAATTGAATTAGATGAAATCTAAATACATAACAAAAGCGTAGCAAATGCTACGTTTAGAAAAAGTAAAAACTAATCAAACAAATTCCAACTTACTCCAAATTTTAACGACTTGTTCATTGGTGGATAGCTTGGCACTGCATTAGATTTGTGCAAACTTTTCCCCACATTAAAATGCTCATACTTTAAAAAGATTTGAGCTCGTTTTAAGTGGGTATTAATAAATACATCTACCTGAGGATAATAGCCAAATTTTGTTTTTTGTTGCACATAAAATTCAGTTAAAGCTGGCATATACGCATAACCGTAATATTCGGTTGAATAAGAAACTCCAACTCCAAATTGGAATTTAAGTGCTCCTTTAAAAATATATTTTTGATAATACAGAACTTGTCTGCCTATTATTTCTGGCAAAGGAAATAGATATTGATTAGAAGTTAATTGGTAAATAGCTGCAGTTCTAAAATGAAAATTGAGCAATCGGTAATCTTTGGCTAATGAAAAAGTAGAAATAGTTATTGTATTTTTATCCTGACTAGCCAAAGCAAGACTATCAAAATAAAAAGTATTAGTTAAGATTTTGTTTTCTGCCAAAAACTCCAGTTGCAGTTTTTTTAACTTTAAGTTAAGGTGAAAGTTAAGTATCGATTGTTTTTCAAAATCTTCATTTGTCCAAATAAAATGGTTGGAAATATAATAGTTATAATTAACATCCGATCCGTTCAAAAAATAGCGGACACCACCACCAATGTTATATTTTGTTTTATCATAAACAATTGCTATATCTGATTCAATTTCACCTTTACAAAAACCATCCAATCCATATTTTGCAATGGCATCAATTGTTAGTTCCTTCTTTTGCAAACTAGTTTCAAAACCTAAATAACTAGTATGATAATTGCTGTTAACAAATGCATTTTGAACATACTGCATTTGGTCATATTGACCAAACAGTTCAAATGAATAATTAGAAGTTCTGAAACCAATATTTAAGCAATTACTCAAATTATTAGTGTAGATAGAATCAACAGAAAAAATAGAATCTAAATAGATATTGGCATAAATTTTTGAGAGTGGGTCGTTATCGTAAAAAACCCGTTGCTTAGTGGTGTATTTTAGTTGATGTTTTAAATAAATTGTTTTATTATTTTCCTCCGAACTTAACTTAAACAGGTCTAATCGCTGATTGATTTGATTTTCATATTTTTTTATAAACGAATTGGAATTTTCTAAATTAACAGGGTAAGTTCTTTCATTGTCATACACACTATTTTCATAATCTTTCAGATCATACAAACCTCCATTCTCATCGTAAAAATTTCTAAAAATTCCAGTAGAAAATTTTAATTCATAATTATCTTTTCTGGTATGGAATTTAAACGCTCCAGCAAACGTGGTATTATTTGCTTCTTGATTAACATAGGCTCCTGGTGAACTTATCTTTTTAAAGTCAAAATTTAACAACATTAATTTTCCAAATTGCTGAAAATGCTGAATAGAAAATAACTGTTCTTTTCTACTTGCATTGATATAGGTAATATTAGTATATGGTTTAATGCCATGTAATTTAAGGAGTTGGTTATTAAATGGGTCTGATGTTAGTAACTCCTTTTTATATAAGTATTGTGTAGTAGGATAATAAAAAGGTGAGCCATAAGGTCCTAAATTATTAATTAATACATCATTTTGGTGTTTGTAAAATAAAGTGGGCA
>CAYHWX010000087.1:0-15657 GCA_964360245.1 uncultured Vicingus sp. | reverse complement strand
CTGTAGCTGGATCAAAAGTTCCTAAAGCTGCATTAGTAATCCCTGTTCCACTCCAAACTCCACCTGGATTAACAGCTGTCAAAATCACAGCGGGATCACTAGCACAATATGGTCCAACTGGTGTGATGGTTGCATTTGCATTTGAATTGACAACAATGGTGATGGTGTCAGCACCACCACAAACACCTGCATCAGTATATACTATTGAAAAAGATCCAACTCCAGCAGTCGCAGGATTAAATGTTCCATTTGCTGCATTGGTTATTCCAGTTCCAGTCCATGTCCCTCCAACTGTAGAAGCAGTTAAATTGACAGCAGGATCAACGGTACAAAATGGGCCTGCTGGATTAATTACAGGTGGTATTGGTCCACCAGATGTACCAACAGTTACTGTATCAGAAACCTGTAAACAGCCTGTAGCATCAGTAACAACAACGATGTAAGTTCCAGCACATAAATTAGTAGCAGTTTGTGTAGTTTGAACTGGGACTGTATTCCAAGAAAAAGTATAAGGCAAACTTCCTCCAACAGGGTTTACTGTAGCAGTACCATTACAGTTACCGCAAGTTGCATCAACAAATGTAGAGGTAGATGTTAAACCAGGAGGTGGTGTACAAACTGCACAAGTTGTAGTTTGATAATAAATACCCATCATCAACCAATCATAACAATCACCAGCTCCATCTGGAACTGTACCAAAAGCAGAGGTTGTTTGACCTCCAACAAAACTTGAACTTGCTATATCAAAATTCCAAAATAAGTTTGGAAAAGATGTTGCTACTCCATTTAATGTATTCGTATGTGATGGTGGAGCAACATTATCTTGCATATCTCCAACAATTAGAAATGCATTTCCTAACGTAGAGTTAGCACAAACACTTAACCCTGTCATTGTTTGATTTGATGCTCCTCCATTATCATTCGTAATATCTCCATCATTAATATGAATTGTTCCTTGATAAGCTGCATTTGGGTCGGAATAAATAACCATTAACGTAACTCCATCAACCCCATTTGCTCCGATAGCAGAAGTAAAAGTATAGGCTCCATTACCAGTTACACTAGCAGTAACATCACCTCTATAATTTTCTGTTCCACCCATACTCCAACATTTATCAATACCTGTTCCTATTAGCGTAGCATTATAAGGGGTTCCATTAAAAGTAAAACTAGGATTTGCTCCAGAGTTTGATGCTCCATACCAAACATAAGCTTTCACAATGGAAGCACAAACTGGTATCCCTGCAATATTAAGAGTGGCAGGAAACCCTGTTCCAGGAGGAGAATATCGAGTGGTGGTCATTACTGAAGCATGAACATAATTTAAACCACAAGCTGTAACATCATAACTCATTCCTAAAGAACCGTTACCATCCATAATAACATCTCCACCAGGGTTGCAAGAAGCTCCCAAAATAGGGTTCTGACAAGGAACTTGAGGGAGGTTAGTTTCTTTTTGATTTTGACTTAACGAATAAAAATTTAAAGTGATAACGCAGATAATGGTGAGAACTGATTTCATGTTCAGAAATTTAATTTTACTAAAGACGAATAAAATCATATAAAGTTGCCTTTGAGTATAAAGATAATACTAATTAAAGTAATTTAAAAAAGAGTTTGCTTTTTTATTAGCAATCTAATAATGAAAATATCTATTTTATCTTAATGCTAGCCATTTTTCCATTATTGCCAACTAACCATCCAGTGTAGTTATTTAACACACAACTATTGTAGGCATCATCATTAATATGTTTCCAAGTATTTCCTTTATCGTAAGAGATATTTATTCCCAAACTTCCACAAGCTATTAATATGCCTTTTTTATTAGCTGCGACACAAGATTGATAACCTTTTGGAGATTTTTTAGAAATTTTCCAAGAACTTCCACCATCTGAAGTGATGATGCAATTACTAACAGAATTTAATGAATCTAAATAATTACCCCCTACCGCTATCCCATTTTTATCATCAATAAAAGTGAGTGTATAAATTCCTGAAGCATCTCCATTTCTCATTGGAGTAGTTACAACTTGCCAATTTTTACCACGATTAAAAGACATAAAAACTCTGGATTGCTCTCCTCCTCCTGTTCCAATATAAACCGTACTATCTCCTACACATTTAATGCTTGTTCCACTTGCAGCAAAACAAGCCTCTCCGTTTAAAGTTTTAGGTATGTTGGATGTAATTTTTTGCCATGTTTCTCCTCCGTCTTTTGTTTCAATGATGTATAGTTCTTCATTGATAGGGTCACTCATGGCTATTCCATTTTTATTATCCCAAAAATCCATTCCATCAAAAAAAATTCCTTTCTCTTTATTTTCATAAACTTTTAACCAAGTTTTCCCTCCATCTTTGGTTTTGTATATTTCACAACCATCACCAGAACTCATAATGATTGCTTCATTTTCGTTAAAAGCATGAATATCTCTAAAATCCAACGATTTTAATTTAGGGTTATAGAAAGTTTCCCAATCTTTGTTATTCATTGTTTTCATTACTACTCCACCAGTTCCACTAGCCCAAATTATATTTTCATCTACTGCGTACAATCCTCGCATGGATGTTTTAAAAAAATTGGAATAAATCGGAGTAATTGTTATTTGAGAAAATAAATGTGTTGAAACAAGCAAATAAAAAGTTATTACAATTAATTTTTTCATTTAACGCAAATATTACTTTGGGTTGGTTGCCCAAACAGTAACTTCTGGAATAAAACCTCGGTTGTCCATTTCTAATGCAGCTTTTATGATTTCTGCAATTTCTTGTGGTCTCAGCTTCGATTCTTTTTCTTCTCTTTCAACTCTATTAGGAGCGTTAAAAGCTGTTATTACTTCGCTTGGGTTAACCAAAATTACTCTAATGTTATATTTACGCAATTCTAACTGCCAACACTGAGTTAATCCTCTTAACGCAAATTTGGATGCAGCATAAACACTTCCATGAGCAAAACCTTTAAGAGCAGCTGTTGAAGCAATGTTAATAATGTTTCCATTATTTTGCTGTATAAAATGAGGGACTATTTCTTGAGTTAAAAGACTTAATCCAAAAACATTGGTATTAAAAATACGTTGAAATTGTTCTAGCGTAAGTTCTCCTAAAGGATTAAAATCTCCCACTCCAGCGTTATTTATTAAAATATCAACGCCACCTAATTCAGTTACAATTTCTTTTGTAAGTTGAGGTATTAATTCAAAATTAGAAACGTCAAAAACTTTAGTTTTTACTCTTAAAGACAAACCAATTTTTTCCAATTTTTTCGGATCTCTTCCTGTAATTAATACTTCTGCTCCTGCTTCTATTAATAACTTAGCTGTTGCTTTTCCTATTCCAGAACTTCCTCCTGTAATAATAATTTTTGCTCCTTTTAAATTCATTTTTTAATAATTTATGATTGTGCCAAATTACCAACGATTGGTTAATAAAAAAAATAGAGATTAAAATAATGAATCTTCTATTAATTATGATTTTCTTCTGAAATAGATTAATACTTTTACAAAAAAAAACATCAAACCATGAAGAAGTCTTTTTTATTTTTTTGTCTAATTTCTTTCCTATCATTTTCTATAAACTCATGTGGAAGGTCTGAAGAAAAAGAGGAAAAGGTTTTAAATGAAATTACTGAAACTAAAATAGACACAATTATTGATGAAGTAATTGTAACTATTGATTCTGCAATCATAAAAAATGTACCTATTGAAAAAGAAAAAAAGGAAGAAGTTGATCCTATTATTCCAAAAGAGCCTATTGTAAAAGTATATGATAAAAAAACATTCGCATTTATAACTTATGAAATTGAAGATTTCTCTAAATGGGAAAAAAATTACAAAGAAAAATCTGACTCCAATTCCAGAATTGGATACTTAACCAATGCTGAAAATGAATCTTTGATTGGAATTTACGAATATAGTGTAAGTCATGATGCTATTAAAAAAGAATACCAATCAAAACAATTTAAATCAGCGATGAAAGTAGCTGGTATTAAGTCTATTCCAAAATTAAGGGTTTACAATTTTGATTGGGTAAATCCAAAAAAATCTAATAAAATCTACCATATTGCTATTTCTCATGAAGTGGCAGATTTAAAAAAATGGAAGAAAGATTTTTTTGCCAATGCTGTAAACAGAGGTTACATCAACATTGAAGACCTATTTATTGCAACTGCTGATGGTAATGATAACTTAGTAACAGTTGTTCTTGGCACTGATAATTATGAAATGTGCAAATCTTTGTTTACTGATCCTGAAGTTATTGCAGTATTAAAAGCATCGGGAGTAATTAGTGAACTAGAGATAACTTATTGGAAGGTAAAATCTTATTAAAATCATTTTATTCTTTATGAATCCTATTGATTTTAATAAAGCCATACAATTAGCTACTCAACCATTACCAGGAAGCACACCTCAAACTTTTACCTACTCATTAACCGTTAAAAAAAAATACGAAGGATTAACAATAGTTGATTTTTTTTTAACAGCTATTCCTCGTTCCAATCCTCCAACTTGGATAGAAAAAATAAACTCAGGAAATTTAAGAATTGACCAAAAGAAAGTAACTATTGATTACAAAGTTAAGCCTGGCGAAATTGCTACACACACTTCTGAGCCTAGAATTGAGCCTGCTGTCAATAGCAACATCAACTTAATTTATGCAGATGATACTATTTGGGTTATCGACAAGCCTTCTCCGCTTCCTGTTCATGCTTCTGGAAGGTTTATTAGGAATACGCTTATTTCTATTTTAGAAATCGCTTTTCCTGATAATGAATTTAAATTAACACATCGCATTGATGCCAATACAACAGGAGTTATTGTTGTTGCAAAAAACAAATTTTCAGCGAATAACATTAGTCAACAGTTTGAAAATAAAACCGTTAAAAAAGAATACATTGCTTTGGTGGAAGGAATTGTAAAAGAAGATACTTTAAATTTAATTCAATCCATTGGAACTGAAGTATTGGTTGGTGGTGCCAGAAAAATTGATGTCAAAGGTAAAATTGCTCAAACAGAAATTGTGGTTTTAAAAAGAAGATTGAATACCAATCAAACTTTACTAAAAGTAACTCCTTTTACAGGAAGAACCAATCAAATTCGATTACATTTAGCTGAACTAGGACATCCTATAGTTGGAGATATTGGACATCAAGATATTAATTTTTTTATTGCTAATCCTTTTACTTACGTTGATGATAGTCTTTTTTTACATGCTCATCAACTAACCTTACTTCATCCTATTTCTAATAAAGAAATTACTTTTACTGCCCCAATTCCTGATAAGTTTGAGGTTTGACGTTTCATTTTACACACCCCTAACCCCTCTTTTTAGAGGGGAAAACCAAACACACATTACCTTTTTCATTTCACATTTCATTTTTCCCTTTCCCTTCACCTTTCTGGTTATTTTTAATCAAAAGTATTACTTTCGTTCTCCAATATAACGAACCAGTAGTATTGTAATGAATTTATTTGAAATAGATAATATTTGGATTTTTCTAATGATTTTACCAATTATAGCATTTATGTATGCTGCAGTTGGTCATGGAGGAGCAAGTGGATATTTGGCTTTGATGGCATTATTTGGGTTTGCACCAGAATCGATGAAACCAACAGCATTGTTGCTTAATTTATTTGTATCAGCAATCTCTTTTTTTCATTATGCAAAAACAGGAAATTTTAATAAAAAACTCTTTTTATCATTTGCGATAGCTTCTATTCCATTAGCGTTTTTGGGTGGATTGATAGAAATTGATACCTCTTTATATAAAAAGATTTTAGCTGTTTTGTTGATTTTTGCAATTTTAAGGATGTTAAATCTTTTTGGCAAAGAAACTAATGAAATAAAAGAAGTGAAACTATGGCAAGGAGTTATTATTGGTAGTTCAATAGGTTTTTTTTCAGGCTTAATCGGCATTGGTGGTGGAATTATCCTTACCCCAGTTATTCTATTAATGAAATGGGGAAATATAAAAGAAGCGGCTGTTGTTTCCGCTTTGTTTATTTGGGTAAACTCAGCAGCAGCAATGGGAGGTCAATTAAGTAGTGGCGTAAAAATAGATTCGCAAGCTGTTATACTCGTTGGCATTGCTGTTATTGGAGGTTTTTTAGGGGGCTACTTAGGTAGTAAAAAGTTTAATAACAACATATTGAGGTACCTTTTAGCTATTGTCTTATTGATTGCTTGTATTAAATTGTTTTTAACTTAAACTAATTATTTTTCGTTATACACTAAGCAACTACCTTTTAGTAGGTCTTTAGAAAGTTTGAATTTTTTATCTTCATCCAACATATTAAAATCGCGACTCATTAAACCAAATCCTTCATCGTAGCCAATTAAAGCAGTAGCTGCAAAGTTGATGGTTTCTAATGTTAATTCTCTTAAATGAATACAACCTTCACTTCCACCAATTCGTTCCGAAACTTTTCTAGTAATTCCTCTTTCTATTTTTAGTCCTACCAATAATTTGGCTTTTATAGCTACTAGCGGACAAGCTCCATGTGGATGGTTAGCAAATTCACTGTTAGAATGAATGATTGCTTTTGTTTTCGGATCAATATGGAGATTTAACCGTATTAAATGATAAGGGTCGAGAAAAGTTGCTTCTAGCATTAAGTTGCCATTTTCTAATTCAAAAGCTTCAATACCAATGTCACGTTTTGATACCAAGCGTTTTACAGGAATTCTTTCTGCTTTTATTGAGTTCATAAAGTTTAGGGTTTCGTGTTTAGAGTTTCACATTTCATCTTTCACTTTTTTTTAAAGCATTAAGGCATACAATTTCTCCTTTTGCTCTTTCACTTTAGCATCTGCTAAATATTCGTCAAAACTCATTTCTTTATCGATACAACCGTTTGGAGTTAATTCTACTATTCTGTTAGCAACAGTACTCACAAACTCATGATCATGAGATGTAAATAAAACAGTGCCTTTAAAATCTTTTAACGCATTGTTAAAAGCTGTAATCGATTCTAAGTCTAAATGATTGGTGGGTTCATCTAAAAGTAATAAATTACCTTCCGCTAACATCATTTTCGAAATCATGCACCTCACTTTCTCTCCCCCGGATAACACATTAGATTTTTTAAAAACTTCTTCACCAGAAAAAAGCATTTTACCCAAAAATCCTCTAATAAATACTTCATCCTTTTCTACATCAGAAAATTGTCTTAACCAGTCTATTAAATTATCATTGCCATTAAAAAAGTGTTCGTTTTCGTTGGGTAAATAAGCTGTTGAAATGGTTTGTCCATAATAAAATTCTCCGCTATCAGGTTTTATTTCTTGTTCTAATATTTGAAACAATGCAGTCATCGACATGCTATTTTTACCAACAAAAGCAACTTTATCACCTTTTCTTAGATTCAAATCTAAGTTCTTAAAAAGCCCTATTTTACTTAAATTTTTAATGTGCAATATTTGATCTCCTGCTTCTCTTTGTTGGTTAAAAATAATTGCTGGATATCTTCTAGTAGATGGTTTAATTTCTTCAAAATTTAATTTTTCCAACATTTTTTTTCGTCCTGTTGCTTGCTTAGATTTAGAAGCATTGGCACTAAAACGAGCAATAAAATCCTGTAATTCTTTCTTCTTTTCTTCTGCTTTTTTATTAGCAGATTGTTTCTGACGCAAAGCCAGTTGACTGGATTCGTACCAAAAAGTATAATTTCCACTAAAAGCACTTATTTTTCCAAAATCGATATCAGCAATATGTGTGCAAACAGCATCTAAAAAGTGCCTGTCGTGAGAAACCACAATCACCGTATTTTTAAAATCTATCAAAAATTGCTCTAACCAAGAAATGGTAATAATATCCAAATCATTGGTAGGCTCATCTAAAATCAAAATATCAGGGTTACCAAATATGGCTTGAGCTAATAAAACTCTAACTTTTTGGTTACCACTAATATCTTTCATTAATTGGTAATGAAATTCTTCATTAATTCCTAATCCACTGAGCATCGATGCAGCATCTGATTCTGCATTCCAACCATCCATTTCGGCAAATTCAGCTTCTAATTCAGAAGCTTTTAATCCATCTGCATCCGAAAAATCGGGTTTTGCATAAATGGCATCTTTATCTTGTATCACTTTCCACAGCTTGGTATGCCCCATCATTACCGTATTTAAAACTGTTGCTTCATCAAACTTAAAGTGGTCTTGACTTAAGACAGCCATTCGTTTACCTGGGTCAATAATTACATTCCCAGAATTTGGATTTAACTCACCAGCTAATATTTTAAGGAAGGTCGATTTTCCTGCACCATTAGCACCAATAACACCATAACAATTTCCATCCGTAAACTTTATATTTACTTCATCAAACAAAACTCTTTTTCCATATTGTAACGATATATTATGTGCTGCAATCATTCTTTTAATTTTTTTAGGATTGCAAATGTAATAAAAGTAAAGGGTTGGTTGCTAATTTCATGCTTAATGGATAATAAATAATTCCACTTTGTTTGATAGCAACCTATATTTTAAAAATAAATTATTAAATGAAAGGAGATTACTGTATATTTGCACATATTTTATATTTATTAAACTTTAAAAAATGAGTACAGGAACAGTAAAATTTTTCAACAATGCAAAAGGATTTGGATTCATCACACCTGACGAAGGCGGTAAAGACGTATTTGTGCATGTAAATGGATTAACAGATGAAATAGCTGAAGGAGACAAAGTAAGCTACAATGTAGAAGAAGGAAAAAAAGGATTAAATGCAGTAGATGTTAAAGTAATTTAATCTTTACAAAATACTTAATTTAATAAGAAAACCTGTCCTAATCGATGGGTTTTTTTTATTTTTGGACATGACCAATTCTATCGAAATATCACCAAAAGAAGCAAGAAAACTAACCATTTTTGGTCAAGGTTTATCCAGTAATGAAAATAACTCATTAAAAATAATTCAACAATTAGGTTATGTACAAATAGATACTATTTCTGTTACAGAAAGGGCACATCATCATGTTTTATTTACAAGAAATCCGATGTATCATCAAAATGAATTATCGGAATTAATGGCTAATAAATCTATTTTTGAATATTGGAGTCATGCTGCAGCATACTTGCCAATAGCCGATTATCGATTTAGCTTACACAAAAAAGAGTTATACAAAAATGGTGATAAACACTGGTTTCCCAGAGATAAAAAAGTAGAGAAATATGTACTCGACCGAATAAAAGCAGAAGGTGCTTTACAATCTAAAGATTTTGAAAATCCTTCTACTAAAAATAACCAATGGTACGAATGGAAACCTGCTAAAATAGCCTTAACCAACCTTTTTATGGATGGAAGTTTAATGATTGCCAACCGTAAAGGGTTTCAAAAAATATTTGACTTACCTGAGCGGGTTCTTCCTCCAGATTTAAATTTATCTATTCCAACTGCCGAAGAATATCATCAACACATCATACTTAATGCTATAAAAGCTCATGGTTTAGTTAACTTAAATGAAATTATTTACTTAAGAAAAGGAATTAAACAAGAAGTCAAAAAATTGTTGAATAAAATGGTTGAATCTTCCCAAATTACGACTGCAACTATTACTGAAATTAATGAAACATATTATACTAATAATCAATTAATTAATTCAATACTTAATCAGCAAAATAATAACAAAAGAATTCATATTTTAAACCCTTTCGACAACCTATTAATTCAGCGGAAAAGGGTTAAAGAAATCTTTAATTTCGATTATCAAATAGAATGTTATGTTCCTGAGAAAAAAAGAAAGTTTGGTTATTATGTTTTACCTGTTTTGTACGGTGATGAATTTGTTGCAAGGATAGATGCAAAAGCGGATAGAAAAGAAAAAATATTTTATGTGAATAATACTTGGCTTGAACCTAAGTTTAAGCCAACTAGTAAATTTATTTATGAATTTTCAAACAAAGTAAATGAATACGCAAAATTCTGTGGTTGTAGCTTAATCAAATACAAACATTCAATGCCTTTTTAAAGTTCAAAATGGAATTATTGGTTTTATTTTAAAACTAAATTTTAAGAATTCTACTCCACCCATTTTAACTTATTTTTTAATTAGATTTGCAACCTTGATAAATTTTTTAAAAAATAAAACCTCTCTTTCGTTTAATATGAAATATTATTTCATTTTAAGCCTATTTAGCTTTTTGATATGTTTTAGTTTAAGTGCTCAAAAACTTACTAAAATTAAAGGTATTGTAATTGATGCTAAAACAAAAGAGCCATTACCATTCGTAAATATTGCTTTTAAAGGAGCAAACGTTGGAACTACCACTGATTTTGATGGCAAATATTACTTAGAAACTCAATGGGGAACTCCTACCCTAATGGCTTCCTTTGTGGGTTATAATAAATTATCAAAAAAAGTTGAATTAGGTATTTCCCAAACCATCAATTTTCAATTGAGCAACGAAGCAATTGAGATGGAAGAATTTGTCGTTAAAGCTGATAAAAAAAGATATAAAAACAAAGATAACCCAGCTGTTGAATTAATTAAGTTGGTGATTGACCACAAAAACGACAATAGAAAAGAAGCACTCAGTTTTTACGAATATGATAAATATGAAAAAATTGAGATTGATATTAATAACATCACCGAAGATTTTTTAAATAAAGGTTGGCTCAAAAAGAAATTTCAAGTTGTAATTGACCATATTGATACCTCGGAAATAAATGGAAAACCCTACTTGCCTGTTTTTTTGCGAGAAACAGCTTCTAAAATGTATTATCGTCAAAAACCAAAAGCATTAAAAGAACATCAATATGGTTCTAAAATGACTGGTTTTGAAGGTTACATTGATGATGATGGGATGTCTTTTATTATGGATAAACTATATCAGGATATTGATATTTATGACAACAATATTAACTTGTTATCCAATCAATTTACTAGTCCTATTTCAGTTCTTGGAACTACAGTTTACAAATATTTTATTATAGATACCTTAGAAGTAAATGGAAGAGAATGTATCAATCTCGCTTTTACACCTCGTAATAAAGCAGACTTTGCATTTAAAGGAAGTTTATACATCTTAAACGATTCTTCCTCTTATGCTGTAACCAAAGTAACGATGGGTGTTGCAGATGAAATCAACTTAAATTTTGTGAAGGATTTACAATTAGACCAAGAATTTACTTTATACAATGATAGCGTTTGGATGCTTTCGAAAGATAAATTAATTATTGATTATAACCTCTCTAAAAAAGGACGAGGAATGTTTGGTAAAAAAACAATCAACTATTCCAATTTTGTGCTTAACCAAGAACGAGATAATGAAATATACAATAAAGTTGAAAAAATTATTAAAGCAGAAGGAATAGAAAATAAATCTGATTCTTTTTGGGTGGAAACTAGACCTGACACACTTACTGAACAAGAGCAAGGTGTTTATTTTATGATTGATAGTATTCAGAAAATTCCTGCTTTTAAAAGAACAATGGACATTGCCTTTTTGTTTATTACAGGGTGGCATCAAATAGGAAAAATTGAATTAGGTCCTTTAAACTCTTTCTATAGTTTTAACGAAATTGAAGGTTTTCGATTAAGAGCTGGTTTTAGAACAACTACTGATTTTAGTAAGAAATTTATGTATTACAATTATCTAGCTTATGGTTTTAAAGATGAAGAATACAAATATTTTGTTGGATTAACCTATTCTTTTAACGATAATTTCTTAACCAATCCTCAGCATCGATTATTGGCTTCTGTGCAACGTGAAACCAAATTTCCTGGTCAAGATTTACAATTTTTAAATGAAGATAATTTCTTGCTCTCTTTTAAAAGAGGTGCTTCCGATAGAATGATATTTAATGATATTTACACCTTAGATTATCTTCGTGAAACTCCTAGTGGTTTCTCCTACAACTTGATTTATGAAAACAAAATGCAACGTCCACTTGGAACTCTTGAATTTATCAATGACGATTCGGTGAGTTATAACAACATTAAGTGTGACAATGTTAGTGTTAATTTAAGATTTGCTCCCAACGAACAATTTTATCAAGGTAAAAACTTTCGAGTGCCTTTACCCAATAAATACCCTATTTTTCAATTACGATTTACTCAAGGAATTAAGGGTTTTATTAATGGAGAAAATGAATATACCAGAGTTTCTAGTAATATTTTTAAACGGTTTTATTTAGCTCAAATTGGTTTTACTGATGTTGAAATTGAAGCAGGTAAAGTTTTCGGAACTGTATCTTATCCCCTACTTAATCTGCCTCGAGCCAACCAATCTTTCTTTTTACAAGAGCCTTCGTTTAACATGATGAATTTTATGGAATTTTTAAGTGATGAATATGCGACCATCAATATTAGCCATTATTTTAATGGTTTTTTATTTAACAAAATTCCATTATTTAAAAAGTTAAAGTGGAGAGAAGTAATTACCTTAAAGGCTTTGTATGGTAATTTAACAGCTGACAACGACCCTAGTCTTCATCCTGAATTATTTAGGTTTCCATTAGATGCAGATGGCAATCCTTCTACTTTTACTTTTGATAAAGGAATCCCTTACATTGAGCTAAGTGCTGGAGTGATGAATATTTTTAAAATAATTAGAATCGACGTGTTGCAACGAGTTACCTATTTAGATAATCCAGATATGACTTCCTTATTTGGGGTGAAAGGTTTAGGAATAAGAGCAAAAGGAAAAATAGATTTTTAATCTTAACAGGGGTTCTGTCAAAAATAGTTTTTTTCACACTCGATAAGTATCCGATTTCCAGTTTTTAATTGCTTTTTTTATGTCGTCTTCAGGGAGATTTTCTTTTTCGGCTTTTTCTACCAAAGCAACAAGTTCCTCATCGGGAGCAAAGCGTAAACCAATAATTTGTCGGGTAGTTAACTTGTTGCTTAATGCTTTTCCTGTTAAAATATAATACCTTAATTTTTCTTCTGCTCTAATTGCTCGGTCTTGTGCTTTTAATGGAAACAACCTTACATAATAAAACAGCAAGAGCAAAATAACAGCTACCAAAATAAGCAAAGAAGAAGAATAGAGATTTTCTTTGGCAGAATGTGTCAAATTCATTATTGAACCTATTAAAAGTGCTAGTATTGCAGAAAAAGTTAATACGTGAAAGCTAATTAATATTCGTTTGTGGTTTTTAAAATTTTGTTGTTCCATGAGTTGTATTTTTAATTTTTGAAAAAGTAAAACTACAGTTTTTACTTTCAATTATAAAGATTGACATTCATTTAAAATTATCCACCAACTCATGTTCTATTTTAATCTTCACTGCTTCGCATTTTTCTAAGTCGGAGCTAAGTGTTAAAAACTTTTTGCGTAAACCATCTGTGATATAAAGGGCAACGGTATTAGGAGGTATTTTACCCAAATTATGTGCATACAGCGTTAAATAATATTCTTTACCTTCTTCTACCTCAATATCAATATCCAAACGGTCTTTGCTAATGGTAAATTCCTTTAAAATGTTTTTTTCATTTAAAAACAAGGATACCACATCGCCATCGGAAGTTCTGTTATCCCAAATAGTTAAGGTTAGTTTTTCTCCTTTAAAAATATAGTTATCTACTCCATTTACTTTTCTATCATCAAAGCTAATTGGCAAGCCGTTTTCGTCTAAATTCACATTGGGGTAATCTGCCATAACATCAATAATGGTATCTCTTGGCTTTACTTTTTGAGGAGGGTAATATTGTAAATTATCTATCAGTATATTGCCGCAATATTTGGGTAACTCTACATAATATGCTTCCAAAATAAAATAGTCGGTTGCAATAGTTGGTGTAACTTCAAAATCAAATGTTTTCCATTTATGGTTGCTAATTGCACCGCTTTCCCATAACAACTCTTTATCCATGCTGGCACTCATACCCCAAATCCGTAATTGTGCGGGTTGGCCAAAAAGTATGGTATCTGCTTTAAAAGTTTTAGAAAAAGCCAAATCAACACTGTAATGGTAGATTTGTCCGACAATCAATGGGGAGCTTAGATTTTGAATGCAACTTTCCCACAAATAACTATTAAAAATGCTAAACCCTCTACAAACCATGCTCATGTAACTATTACCATGCGAAGCTGGAGTAGTAACGTTCCATGCACCAGGCTGAGTATCTGGTGAACTTGCTTGTCCAAAAGCAGTCCATCCTTGGGGTGTTTGGGCAACTCCGTAACTGCCTTCAAAACTTGGGTTTTGGATTTGTTGAGCATTAGAATACATGGAAATAAAGAATAGTATTACCACTAATAAATCTGATATATAGTTCTTTTTTAACATCACCTTTTTTTATTAAACAATTAAGTAATGTAACAATGTAGCAATTGATGAATTGCTACATTGTTACATTGAATTCTCTTATTTCTTAATAGTTATTTTACCAGTGCTGCTCCAGCATTTGTATTCGTTGGTATAATACAAGTAACCAGAAGAAGCAGGGGCTTCGTATTCTCCAGGAACCTCAGCTTTTAAATCTAGGTTTATCACATACTCCTCTTTTGGAGCCATATCTCTAAAATAAAAGATAACGAAGTTGTCGGTAATTTCATAAAAATCGATTTTACCTTTTTCTTGCAATTCTTTTAACTGCCATGGTTGAGCACTTAACCCAGAGGGAATTCCTACTACCGCCATTGTCATTGGCATTCCTTTGTCGTGTTTGTTTTTTACTTCGGTCGTTAATCGAACAGTCTCCCCTACTTTACAGCTTTTTGTAGCTAAATTGGCAGAAACATCTACATTACATTCTTCTGCTGAAGTCGGCAAAGTAGTGTTGTAGTTAATAGCCACTGTATAGGGCAATGAATTTTTAGCTCCTTTAGTGCTAATTTTTACTTTATGTTTACCAGCACTTAAGAACTTTTCTAAACCTTTAAATTCAATGGCATTTTTTTCGCCGACTTCGTAATGTTTGCTTGCTACTAAATTACCATCAATGAAACATTCTAAAGTTCCTGCTTCATCTGTTTTTTTAGAAGCTGCAGCATATTCGCTCAATGCTTTTAAAGCTAATACGGTTCCTTGAGTGGAACCAAATCCTCCAGAACCAGATCTTGATTTCACTAAGTATTCTACTGCTTTGTTTAGAACATTTACATCTTTACTATCAGCATTTAACATCGCTAAAACTGCTATTGCTGTGGTTTCAATTTTTAAGGATTGTCCACCAGATCTAGTGATAGAATGGTCTGATTTAAAACTTCCATCAGTTTCTTGAAGTTTCATTAATTTTTTCATCACCTCTGTTTCTCTTTTATCTTTAAAATTGTGTAAAGAATTAGCCATTAAAGCTAACTGGTAACCATCATCAGAAGTAACAGCAGCTTTGTAAGCAGCTTCAAACTCTTTTTCGATGTCGTTAAATCCAGCTTCTGACAAAGCATACACAATATATCCGTTGGTAACCTCATCACTTGCTCTACCAAATTGATCTAACGCTTGTGGATTTTTCTTAAAACCACCTTTGCCATCTCTTCTACTCATAATCCATTTTCCAGTACGTTTTACCATTTCATCACTTACATCAGCATAAACGTTTTTCATATCGTTAAACTGCATTAAACCATAAGCTGTTAACGCTTCGTGACCAGGGGCTGAACCAAACCATTCGTAACCATTCTCTTTGGTTTCGTAGCTTGTTAATTTTTTATAACCTCTATCTAATTTACCATCGATACTTGCTAATAAACTTGCATCATCAAAACCAG
>CAYHWX010000086.1:412-15967 GCA_964360245.1 uncultured Vicingus sp. | reverse complement strand
TCAATGCCTCCTATTTTGAAGTTTGATGACATCATAAACGGTATTTTAATATTTTACAAGTCCCTAACGATTGAGATTTCTATTGCTGATTTTGAGCTCATTGGATTTTATGTTTGTTGTGACTCATTTCTTCATAAATCTTTTCCATTTTACCCATCTCAGTGAAGTAATCATTTTTATCTATTATTGTTTTTCTATTGATCATTCCGTACTCCTTCCTTAATCCTTCATTTTCCAATAAATACAGGATCTTTTCAGAAAGAAGTATAGGGGACTTTACGGGCACAATGTATCCACCTTGTGAGTCTGTAACCCATTTTCTGTTTTCCCCAGAATCGGTAATAACTACCGGCAATCCACACGCCATTGCCTCTGCAGTACTGGCAGCAATACCTGCATCAGACAATGAAGTCGAAACGTAGACATCCATTGATGTTAACAAAGCTGGTAGTTTCTCATTAGGGATCGACCCAAGGAATTTAATATTCTCCTCTATATGTAACGCAACAACCATTTCTTTTAACATCCTTTCCTGTGGGCCTGCTCCTATAATTATAAACTTTGCCTTGGGAATTCTGCCCACTACCATTGGCGCAGCTTCAATCAAAGACTTCAGATCATATACGGGATGGAAACTCCGGAGACTGATGATGCTTGGTGAGTCAGCCACCCCTATCTCGTCAAGCAATGATTTACTTTTTTCTCCAGGGCTAAACCTGTTAGTGTCAATGCCAAAGCAAATGATTTTCACTTTCTTTTCGTCTATTCCCAATCGATCCATGGCAACAGCCATGTGGTTGGCATCGCAGGTAACCAGATCAGATCTTTTTAGTGCGTACCGTACAAAAAACTTTTTCCACGTAGACTTAAAAGTATTCAGCACATCCGATCCCCATGCGGTAGAAATGAAAGGATGAAATCCGCATAGTGCACCGACCGTTCCATAAATGGCAACCGAATGGACGTGCAGTATGTCCGGCTTTATGGACTTTATTATTGCACTTACCTTTATCGCACCATACAAAGCCCCAAAAGAACCGAGAGGCAGTTCAATTTGTGAAAAATAAACTCCATCAATATTACTAACGGTAATGGGATGAAGGGATATCCAGTGGACCTCATGCCCTTTATTTACAAAATATTTAATCCAGCGATAACTGTGAACGCTGTTTGCTGGGGCTAAAAAACAGAGCCTCATGAATGCACTACCGCTGAGCTGTCTTGACTCAATTGCTCAATAATGCCGTTTGGCATGTTTAACAGATATAGAAGTATAACATCAGATATATTATTAACGGTTAGCCACATATAGGCCAATAATATCATTGTCAGATACATTATTCTGTCAGAGGTTTTACTCATCACGACCCTACAAGCCATAAAAATGAAATTCAGCGTAAGAAGCATCATGCCTATTATGCCCGTATCAACAATTAAAGCGGTAAATGCTGTCGTTCGAAAAATTAGTGTGTCATCGTAAGTCTCTTTATGGCCTGGCTGAATAAATATCTGCTCCGGCAAGTATAACCTATTGAGCTCCTCCATATGAGGAATAATTGTAGAGCGGTGCGAATAGATGCCGTCTCCTATAAAAAAAGTCTTAGGATTATCCGAGAGTCGAAGAAAACCGGCCTTAAATTGTAATTGTCTTGTTATATCACCTTCTCCCGGAGACCAGAGGGCTTGTGTGGTTTCAAAAATAGTGGAAAAGAATTCACCCACTTGTTCCCGCGGCGCAGGCATATTGAACACAAATACAGTGCTGAATATAAGCACAATTGGAACCACTTTAGCGAACCTGATCCTTCGAAAGGAAGCGAGGAGTATGGAGAATATAACAACCCAAGAAATACGTGAATCATAGTAAAAAGCAACCGTCATCATCATTAAGATTGAAACCATAGCGAGAATACGCACCTTACGTGAAGCGTCACTAATAGCAAATATTGCGACCGGCATGGCGAGTAACATGGGAAAGACTGCAATGGCGGATCCTGACCAGAGAAACCCTTCTGTCATGAACTGGTCCATGAAACGGCCTAACCCGGGAACACCAAACAGTATTTCGAATATCATGCCGTGCATAATATACGCTGAGCAATAAATAACCGTGGTGATTAAAACGAGAACAGATAACGATCTTTTCGATGGGAACGGGAATCGCTCCCCATTCTTAGACGTCAAACATACCAGCATACCAAGCATGAGATAGTATAGAATCCACTTGATTATCCTTAGGTCGTCATTAACGATTACACCTATAATCGATTCCATTACCATGTAGCCGACCCAGACCAAGAAAAAACCCGTTCGATCGTTCATGCCTCTTAATAACTTGCCGGATATCTTTATCCTTACCAAGGTCCCCAAAATAACGGCACCCGTAATCAATTCATCCCAAAAAATATGTCCAAACAGCCGGGGCCCGTTCCCGACAATATTGCCGACAATAAGGATTGGCCAAAACAATTTAGGTTTTTTTGCCACGAGTATCATTACGATAACTGCAATCAGAGTGGCAATGGTAATCTCAATTTGCATTTTTTATTAGAAACCGTTTTGATTTTTTGAAAAATCCTATAGCGCTCTTTTGCTCTTGCTTATTTAGAGCTACCACGAAGAAGACGCAACTATAGATGATCAGTACGGCTGTTCCTTTCAACATCAAGTCATAGAAATTCCCTATTACAAGGAGTGCGTCTTTGAAGGGGATGACAATGCCTATCGAAATAATACCCGCCAGGAGGGGTGGCAATAAGGCATACAATAGATAATCTCGTATCTTTAGTTTGGTATGCTTAAAAACCGATCCATGCATTACCCAAAAACTTGTGAGGATGTGGGCAAGTATCATGGACAACACAATCCCTGGAAGTCCTATTTTCTTTAGCAGTATTATAGAAAGCGTTAGGTTTAAAATGGCATTCCCTATCTCTGAATAGGTCACCCACTTATTCTTTCCGATGCCCTGCAATAAAGTGATGGCGGGTGAACCTAATGCGTGAAGTACATTCATCGCGATGAGTAACAATAGGACTGGTGAACCTGCAAACCCTTCTTTGCCTACCCAAAGAATAATGAAAGCCTTCCCCCAGACAATTAATAAAGCAGTGAGTATTGTTGAAATCGCAAGTGTAACTTTCGCAGTTTTTAGATAGATATCCCTCAAGTCTTTAATGTCCTTTAATGCATAGGCCGCTGCAAATTTAGGTAACATGCTCGTAGAGATAATCGAGAACAGATAAGTAACGTAGAGACAGAATTTAACAGTAATATCATACGGTGTTACTTCGGATACTCCTAAAAATATTCCAATTAAGATGGGGCCGGTATAATATAGCATCCTGCTGGTTAACCCCAAGACAAATGTGCGGATGCTGAAGGGCGCAATTTCTTTGAGGATCATAGAGTCAGCCAATTTACGGCTGAAGACGATGCCATACTTACCACGTCTAATAAAAAATAAGTAAAGTTGGATCAATATTGCACTACTCAAAAGGGACGCAACGGCCAAACCTACAATGCCGAAATCCAATCTTAAAAAAATTATCACGAACAGTGCATTAGTAAAAAGCTGAATGATACTGCATGATTTCCATATATCAACGCGTTGACAGCCATATAGGATATTACCAAAGACACCCGCAAGAATCATAAGCGCGACATTAACGCCCATTACGATAAAGGCCACTCTTGCCGATGTGCTGAGGTCTGTGGGAATGTTAAAAATATCATTAATAAAATAGGCAAGTATGGAAGAAGCAAAGAGCACAAGCAAGGCAATAGCTCCAAAAATAAATAGTGCCGTGGAGGCCATCGTACTTATCTTGTTCTGTTTGCTTACTGCCTGATATTCCGCAGTATATTTGGCCACAGCCGTATTCAATCCAAAATCAAATAGAATAAAATACACCATCATGGAGCTAAAAGCGGCCCATACACCATATCCTGCTTGACCCAGGTGACTGAGTATAAAGGGGGTCAATACAAAATTCAGGATAAAAGCCACTAACAGTTGAACGTAATTAATGAATATCCCGAAAAGAAAAAGTTTAGAGCTTTGCTTAACCTCCGTTTCCATTTTTTCATTCATCGATGATCTCCCTCGTGACATTGCCGCGGAGGATGCCGCACCAATTTTCCCAAGAGGTAAGCTTTGTCCAAATTGCGTGCCATGTTTCCGCCATCAAATTTCTCCCCGGAGGGGATTGGGATACAAACAAATCGAGCCGAACATGACCGTCGCCGAAGTATCGCTTCTGAGATCCATGGAACATAACTGTAGTATCAAACGATTGAAAAAAATCAACCAGGGCATCAACTCGTCAAAGGTGTATGAGATTCTGACGTCTCATTATACGTTCGGCACAGATTCATCTCAATTATTGCACCAAACTCATTCCAATTGGCATCATTCCAAAGTTCTTTAGGAATTCTCGTAATTCTTACCCTCTCAGGCGGCACATAGGGGGCGCACAGCTTATGAAAGTCCCAAATCCAGTGTCCATAATGGTATTTGTATTCTTTTTTGAATTTCAGGCTTTCGCTCTCCATATGCCACTCATTAAGTATAACTGCTTTCCGAGCTATACGAACCGCCTCCTTAAGAATACCCCCTATTTTGTCAGGACCGATATACATGATTACCGCATCGGTAAAGACAATATCCACACTTTTATTAGAGAAACTCTTCAGGGAATCTGCTTTACCAAATGATAAAAAAACATTATTAATTCCCCTCATAGAGAGTTGATCCTTTCCATCCTCAATAACCTCGGAGTTGATGTCAATTCCATATAGCTTAGCATTGGGGTATTGCAATGATAGCAAGTACAAATTTGGACCTGTGTTGCATCCGATTTCTAATGCACTATCTAAAGGTGCGTGAGATGAAATACTCTCAACAAGTAATGAACGGTGTGCATGATTTATAGATTCATTAAAAGCCTTATCAGAATCTCCTCCATTTTCTTGGAAATAAAAGCGACGCCTTTTCCATTGCCATTCCCCTCTGCATTTTAGTTCCGAGCATATATGTCTCTATAATTCTGCGAATGCCATAATAACCATCTTTTAACAGACGATCAACAAAAGGCACCTTCTTTATCAAAAGCTTTATATTATACATTAAGGATAATTTGTCTTTATAAAAAATCTTTTTATATACTTATGCAAAAAATCAATATGCAACAAATCAAATACCACATAATAATAATAAACTACGGCAATCCTAGAAAAAATATGCCCGCCGTACTTTCTGCTGACCTTAAAGGTATCCCTCTGCAAATCCTTACGCTTACTGAAATTACTTGGCCTGAAAGCGCTACTATGTAATCTAAGCTTGGAGAGAGTCTGTCCAATACGATGAATGTCATAATCTCTTGCAATCCTTAGCATCACATCAAAATCGTCACCCGATGCATCGAGCCAACCAATTTTTTCTATTACCTCCCTCTTATAGAAAGCGGATGGAGTCGAGATATGTCTCGCTGTATTCACAAAATGCCGGTAGTCAAACTCTTCCGTTTTGTGCCTTCCGATAGTCTCCCCGGTAGCATTAATAAAGTCGCAGTCACCGTGGATGAATTGCGCTTTGGGGTTGTCAGCAAAAAATCGTACGACTGTCGCAATAGAATCGGGCAGGTATAGGTCGTCATAACCAAGACATCCGAATATATCGCCTTTTGCCATCTTTAAGCCCTTGTTCCACCCATCACCTGGACCATTATCAGGTTCAGAAATAAACCTTATTCTGTCTGGATACTTTTTGTGGTACTCTAAGATAATTTCCAGGGTGCCGTCATCAGATTGTGCGTCGACGATCACATGTTCAATGTTCGGGTAGCTCTGGCTGAGAACGCTTTCTATGCAGTCAGCTAAATATGCCCGCCCGTTACGGACAGGTGTGATCACACTCACCACGGGTCTTTCCATTGCCGCTCTCCCTACGCGTAGCGTTCTTCTTATCTGAGACCTTTCTCGAAACAAAGGCTAAGTTCATGAACTAAAATCTACTGCTACAATCCATTCAATAGCTGGCATAACGACTCGATTTTCCCCTGTGCCAGTCCAGGATAATTGCCAATATACCAGCCGAAAAAGTGGACGTGATTTACATTCGGATAGCGCTCAAACTCATTCCCCATGATTTTTCGTAAATACGGTTGGCGCAACTGGTTGCCGCCGCCGGAAAGTCCGCGGCGGAACTCTACACAATGTTTGCGTAATGTTTGCTCGACCCGATCGCGCAGCGCCGTGTCAGGTTCTTTGAGTACCAAAGTAAAGGCATAGTTGCAACTTCCCTCTACTACAAAATCGGTCTGGTATTTTGACGGGTCAAGACGAGAGAGGAAGCAATCAAGGTTACGTCTGCGTATCTTGTTATTCTCATCCAGCCTCTTGAGCTGTGAACGACCAATTACCGCGCCGATCTCATTGGGGCGCACATTGTAAGCGGGGAAGGCAAAGATAAAGTCCGGATTCAGATCAGGATGGTTTGTTATGTATGAGTCCCTGATCTTATCTAATGTCGCTTCGCGCACCATGCCGTGTGAGCGTAACATGCGTAAGGTTTCATAGACAGTACGATCGTTGGTGCATATCATCCCGCCTTCAATGGTGCTCATGTGGTGGGCATAGTAGAAGGAAAAATTGGACATGAGCCCGAATGTTCCAAGTTTACGCCCATTGAAGGTCGCACCATGCGACTCGCAAACATCCTCAATCAAGGGGATGTTGCGGCGCTCCAGTTCATCCAATAGTTGCTGCGTGAGGGCGTTATAGCCAAGGATATGCGTTATAAATACAGCACGGGTGTTCGAGCTGAGTTTTGCCAATACCTGAGTTGTGTCCATCCCTAACGTGCTACGATCAATATCTACAAAAAAAGGTGTAAAACCGTTTTGGAGAACTGCGGCAATGTCAGACACCCATGTAAGGGGCGGAACGATAACCTCTCCGGTGCCGAAGATCTCTTTGAGTGCGGCCATGGTCAGGAGATTGGCGGAAGCACCAGAATTTACAAAAACGCTGTATTCCACGCCAAGCCACTCGGACCATTCACGCTCAAAGTCAAGCGTCTGCTTTGAGTGGGTCAACGGCGGGTCGTCTTGTGACAAGTAAGCAATCACCGCGTCAAGGTCGGTGCGGGTAATATTGTTTTCCATTAAAGGCAAGTTCAGGTTTGGTTCTGTTATCATTTGGCTTAACTCCTGATTGTCAATAGGAGACCTTGCACAACCCCTCTGATTTTTATCCACAGGGTTGTCCAATTTTCATTAAAAATTTATAGTTGTGTAAAGATAGCATACTGATATTACTTATATTTATCTTGACATCCATTAGTTTTTCTGCCATATTTTCTACAAATCTATCTGCCTGGAGGGACTTTGAGCTTCAAAAATTATAATAAAAAAGGAAACCACCACATAAAAGCTCTTTTTACCATAAACTCATAATTCTTTTTTTGGTCCTTTCATAGTAAAGGCCATAATCCATGCATATTTTCCTATAAACTCAGTACTTAGCAATATGTTGTCTATCTTATCCAAAAAATATCGCAAAGGTTTAAAAATTGCTGTTTTTCTGAAAGGAACAGCAGCCAATACTGCCAAATGAAAAAACTTAACATTCACTTCATTAAAATACTTCCTCACAACATTTAAGCTCTCAATACCAAGAATATGTTCGACTTCCCATTCTGTGCGTAGATGTGGAGTTTTTTTTCGGTACCAATGAATGAACGGATTATGCCTAAGAGCTTCCAAGCATATCATTTCTGCATCAGGTTTAAGCACACGGCATAATTCTGACATTGCTTTATCCAGATCCACATGATGCAATGCCCCGTATTCCACACCTAAATCAAATATGTTATCACCAAACGTCATATTCTCTCCATCCATAACTTCAAAATGGCAATGATCAGTAACACCTAACTCTCTTGCATTTAAATTGGCATTCTCAACTGCTTCCGGAGATATATCAAATCCGGACACTTTAGCCCCACACCGGGCAGCATATATACCGTTCTCCCCGTTTCCACATGCAAAATCTACAACTTTTAATCCTGGTTTACATCTACTCTTCAACCATGCATATTGATACTGCTCACTATATTGAGTTATAGAATAATATTTTAAGTTAGAAAAATAATATTCAAACCTTTTTTTGTCCCGTATTAACGAATCAATATTAGAAACTTGTTCTGCTTTATTTGTGTCAATATGTCTTTCAGATCCCCGTAGAATACTGCGTTTAATTCGTGAATGTTCAATTTCTTTAAGTTTACGTTCCTCTAGAAATTTCATGTTATTATTAATCCTCCATATTATACTCGTTAACTTCTAAAAGTACCCTTTCTAATGTCTGTACAAGAACCTGCACATCCAAATTTTTACGCCCATATTCCAGTCCATTCTGCCCTAAACGTTTTCGTTCTTCCGGGGACATCATTAGAAACGTTTTAAGAGCTTCACTCATTGCTTTTGGGTCCTCCGGCGGGATGGATAAACCAGCATTTGCATCTTTAACCGGGTCATTAGGTGAATTGACGGCAAAAATAATCGGACGGCCCGAAGCAAAATAATCAAGTATTTTATTAGAATTAATTCCAAATTGATATACAGGTGTATCTTTTACGCTGGCAATAAGAACATCTCCCTCCTCTAATACTTTTGAAATATCTTCTTTGGGAACCGTATCTTGAAATTGAACCCCGTTCGCAGCACCTAACTCCAGCAGTTTCTTGTATTTATTTTTATCCTGACTGTAACCGACCACAACAAAACGTATGTTTGTCACATTTATGTCTCGAAGAATGTTTGCCGCATGGATAATTGTTTCAACATCATGTGTCGTTGCAAACCCACCTACATACATAGCAACCAATGAATGTGCATTACCTCCATCATATGACTTAGAACTGGAAAATCTGGAAAAATTTATACCATTCGGGATCCAAATTATTTTATCAGGAGGTATGCCATATTTACAAATATGTTTATATGCAAATGGTAACACTACAATTATTTTTTTTGCTCGTAAATATAGATATTTTTCAATTATTTTAAAAATAAATGTTGCGGGACTTTTAGGAGATAAAACACCAAGGTCTATTAATGACTGAGGCCATATATCCCTAACCTCAAAACAAAATTGGCAATTTTTTACTTTAGAAAGAAAATAAGCCACCAATCCGGTAAAAAGCGGTACAGATGGGCCTATAATAACATTGGGTTTTTCAGGCAGTTTTCTTCCAACCCCAAAAGCTCTCCATCCGCTACTTATCATATTAATAGCTCGTTGCCACCCATTTCCCCTATACGGAAATGTCTTGAGCCAAATAACACGTACTTTACCAAAATATTCTTCTTGCCATTTAACACCTTTATCTAAACGCTCTTGATGTGTATGGTGACTATAGCTTGAAGTAAAAAATGTAACATCATGCCCCCTTTCAGTTAACGCTGTAGCAAAATCATATGTCCTGCAAGACTGGCCAATCGGGGAATCGTATGTTGAAACAAACCAAATTCTTAACTTATCTCGCTCCATTTATACAAATTCCTTTTAAAATATCTGCTTTGTTATTTCTCTATAATTTTTCTTGAAAAAATCTGATTACTAATCACAGAGAACAATCGCATAGGATCTTTCTTTAACATTTCAAAAATACGGAATAAAAGTACGCGTGGATGCCTTAAAAAAGTTTTCAGATAAAACACCCTCTTACAATATTGAGCAACATCCATAAGCTCCTGAATTGTCCAATTCTTGGATTTAAGCGAAGGTCTGTCATATTTGATATCTTTTAGACTAAATCCCTCAATAAAAAGATTTTCTTTCTCTGCCTGATCCCATAACGGTGATCCCGGCAATGGGGTAGCAAAAAAGAAATTAGCATTATCCAGGTCGCATTTTAACGCAAACCGGAAAGAATCTCTGATCTCATCAAGTGTTTCATCTGGGAACCCTATTACAAAAAAAGCCCCTATTGTTATCTTTTTCTTTCTGAAATAACTGCATATTCCTGGAACCTTATCAAGCTTGGTAGGTTTATTAATTACCTCTGTTAAAACCCGCTGATTACCGCTTTCTATAGCTAAGGCAACATAATGACATCCTGTTTCTTTCATTGCGTCAATAATCTCTTCATCAATAGCCCATAATGCAATTCCAGAAGGGACAGACCATGGGAGATTGTATGCTTTTTCCTTCATTCTTTTAAAGAGTTCTAAAGCTCTTTTTTTATTCAGTGTGAGATTATCATCCACAAATTGGATTTCTTCAACACCATATTTATCTTTTAACTCTTTTATTTCTCTGAGTGTATTTTCCACAGATCGGTATCTGACTTTTTTCCCCCAAAATCTAGCTGAAGCACAAAAATTGCATCTTGCAGGACATCCCCTTGAACTGAGAATAGTTAGGTTTTTATTGCTTTTAAAAACCCCTCCCATAGGAGATGACTTGGAAAAATATTTTTCTATCGGGAACATATCCCTTGCGGGGAACGGAATCGTATCAAGATCCTCAATGAAAGAAATCTTTTCAGGTAAATGTATGTTTCCATTTTCGGAATAAGCAATTCCATCTATATTCTTTATACCCGCTATATTACCAGTTTTTAAACAATCAACAAATTCTTTAATTACTTTTTCTCCCTCTCCTACACAAACATAATCAACTACTTTAGAAGACAGTAACGATTCCGGTCTGGCAGACGCATGGGGTCCCCCAACAATTACATAAGGGTCACCACACTCTTTGGCGATCCTGCATATTTCTATACTTATTTCCAATAAAGCTGTGAACTGGCAGGATACTCCGACAATGTTATACCCCCCTTTTAAAATACGCTGTTTAATCTCTGCTAAATTCAATCCATAATAATTAGTTCCATTGAAACTAAAATTTTCTTCTATTCCTTGTATAACACAATCCACGGCATCAACATGTACATTATTTTCTCTTAGTACTGAAGCAAGATAAGCTATACCACTAGGTAACACCGCTTTTTTTGCAAAACTCGGTATCAGTAGATTCGGAGGATAAAGCAGAATAGCCTTTATATCTATTTCCTTGTTTATAACCATTTATTTCCCCCTTTCAATACCAATGGAATCCCTTTTACTTTTTTTCCCATCTGTCTTCCTGCCCGCTGATTCCGCCGTAAATCACCTGACTGCATCTTATTGACCCCTCCTTAAAATCAGCCCTATCGTCTAACCTCTGTCTTCCTGTCCCGCATATCATTCCGAAAAAATTCTTGGATGGTGCACTCTTAAATTGCCTCATCTTAAAGAAAATCCCATTTAACCGGACGCAGCATTTTGCCGCTTTTTCTCCCAAACAAAATGATTTCACTTGCAAAAGTTTTTTTATCACCGGCAAAATTTTGCGACTCTATCAGCTTCATAACTGTTCCACGTTTGTTGATCTTGTGTCTCTGCAAATCAAAATAGTACTCAAAATATTCTGGAATATTGTACGCAAACCGAAAATCATTCTGTTTTAATCCATCATAATGTGGATATCTGGCTTTTTGATAAATGAAAATCTCTTCAAGTTCCTTTCCATCATATACGATATTTTTCTGATCAAGAAATTCCTTAACAAAGGCAAAGAACTCCTCATATATTTGATCGTAGTTATGTGAAAAATAAAGATACAGAGCCTCTTCGGGTTCCCAGTATATGCTTCCAAATTCCTCAACAACACAAGTACGTGGTTTTCCTTGAATTATGGAATCTGCAAGATCTCTCAATCTGTCAACATTGGATATAAGGACTGTGTTTTTTGGCATGCTGCCTTTCTTATGAGCTAAAAACTCTATTATGTCCATGTAGCGTAAGCCAAAGCGGTCAGTAAGATATAAGACAATAAAATAGCCAAATTTCAGACCAACGAATGCCTGCATTAGCCAAGAAACCACAACTGCCTTTTTCCATTCGACGAGTGGCATGCTATAGGTTCCAACAACAACCTGCTCAAACTCAACAGGTATATCAGGAGAACGGATCGCTCCATGCCCTTCATTTAGAGGCATCCTTACAGAAGCCACCTTAAACCGCTCTTGATATTCCTTACGAGACAGTTCTGTGTTTGGATAGATTTGCAAAAGATAAACAAAAATATCATTGTTAATCCCATTTTTCAAACATGTTTCAAGCCCATCAACCCATGTCTGATAAGTCTCTCCGGGCAATCCCAGAATCAATTCGGTATAAGTACTAAGGTCTTCGTCTTTAAATTTCCTCTGTAATTCATGGAATGTGGCCATCTTAATATTTTTTCGTTTCACGTTGTTTAACGCATCTTTGTTAAAACTCTGCAATGACATAGTGATTGCTTTTTCTAGTTTAGAACTATGCAAAACACTTGCGACCTTAATTACTTTTTCGTCTGTATTTTTTGCATAATTAACACGGAATCTTTCCGGATACCCCATACTTTGTTTGGTTTGCGCAAGGTAATTGGAAATCTCCAAATCGCGGTTAAACATTCCAAAATTACCATCGGCACAAAAAACATAAAGAACACGATGTTTCCCACACCAATCAATTTCTTGTTTGATTCGTTCAAGACTGAAAAACTTTATTTTGCGGCTTATCCCTCCTCTTCCCCAAAAACAATATGTACAAAGAAAAGGGCATCCCCTATTTGTTTCCAAAATAGCCTGCCACCGCAAGTCTTTTCCCAACAAAGGGCTAAAAACACCATCAAGATAAGGTGACCGAAAAACATCTATGTCTTCAATTTGTATAAGATCGGTTCTTTCAAGTGCATTATTAATTATTTTTCCATTTGCCCAATCTCTAAAAGAAATTGCACCAATACATGAAAAGTCCCTTGACTCAGTAAACCTTTCTAAAATATCAGCAAATGGTAACTCTCCGGCTCCTTTAACAACAACATCAATAAAAGGGAAAATATCCAAATATTCTGTTGCATCAAAAGGTACGCTCGGCCCGCCAAACACAATTAAACACTCCGGAAATTTTCCTTTAACAAGGCGGGCAACAGCAAGACTTAGCTGCTCATTCCAAACCGAAACGGAAAAAGCGGCCACATGCGGTCTATCATACAAAGATAGAATTTTTATGGGGTTATCACGATAAAAAACAATTGGTTTAAATTCATAATTTCTTGCTACCACTGATCTCGTTTGAGCATAAGCCTGAATCAGACCTGTTGAATAAGGCAAATACGCGGTCTTGTTTAGAAGAATATTATACTCATTTAAGTAAATTGCTTTTTTTGTTGAAATAATTTGTTCCTTCATAGTTTATTCCGTGACTACCTTTCCCAAGATTTCAATACCATATAATTTTACCCTTCAGAAAAAACGAAATAATTAAAATGCGTTATCGACGAGTCAGCGCAATATCTTAGGCTAAGCGCTTACCTGCCGTTGGGGAGTTTATTTTTTTGCGTTTTTATCATAGAAAGCATTATCACGGTAAACGCTATATATATGATGGACTTCCCATTCTTCTAAATCAGCTAAACCAGTGCTAATTACATTTTCTTTAACTTCACGTTCGTTAATCATCCCAGGGATTACTGTCGAGACTGCGCTGTTTGATAAACAAAACTTCAGGGCTAATTGTGCCATTGTTCTTTTTTTGCCGTCAATAAGTCCGTCAAATAATTTTGGTGCATTAGCCCATCTTTCCAGTTGTGGCTTTGGCCAATTCCTTCGATGATCATTGCTTGAAAAATCTTCATCTCCGGTCATTTTGCCTGTAAGAAACCCAAAAACGAATGGTGTCCTTACAATTATGCCAATATTCAATTTATGTGCTAAATCAAAAAGACCAATTTCTCTCGCCCTCTGATCAATCATGTTATAATTAACTTGAACACATTCATAACCAAGTTCATTTATAACCGTCATGGCATCCTGAGGAGATTTGACAGACACCCCATAGGCTCTAATTTTACCTTCAACCTTGAACTTTTCTAAAGTCTCTCTGATTAAATCATTGTTCTTCGTCAACTCCTCAATTGCCGGACTGTGAAGCTGATATAAATCAATGTAGTCTGTCTTTAACCGTTTGAGACTATTTTCCAGCGCATTAGTCAAATGCTTCTTTGAAAAATCCTGCGGCATAAAAAATCCTTGATGCGGTAAAGTTCCTCCCTTAGACGCAACAATTGTTTTACTCCGTGCACCTAACAATACTTCACCAATCAATTCTTCACTATGTCCTTGCCCATATAAGTTTGATGTATCAATGAAATTCACTCCAATGCCAAGCGCAACCCTCAACGCCTTTTTTGATTCTTCATCAGACACATTACCGTAGGAATCACCTCCTATTCCCCAGGCACCAAATCCTATTTCAGATACTTCTAATCCAGTTTTACCCAATTTTCTATATTTCACTTTTATATCTCCTTATACCTACTTCCCAATTTTATATTTTGGGGATTATTTTCATACATCTCCATGAACCATTTTATTGTTTTTTCCAGCCCCTCGCTAAAAGGCGTAAACTCAAACTTGCACAACGAAATTAGTCTCGAATTATCAGTATTCTTTCGATAAACGCCGGCCGGTTTGGTTTTATCAAATTGAATTCTCTTCAGGTCAATCCCGAGAATATTCGCTATCATTATTGCAATATCTTTGACTGAGTTTTCTTCACGAGTACTAACATTAATGACCTGCTGTTCATTATAATCGGTTAATGCCCACATATAAATTTTAGCGATATCCTTTGAATAGGTATATTCTCGCAAGGGTGATCCGTCGCCCCAAACAACGATATTTTCTTCATTCCTTCTATTCTCATAAAACCGTCTTATTAGGCTCGGCAACATTGGTGCTGTCTCATTGTCAAAATTATCATGTTCCCCAAAGATTCCTGCAGGTATCAAACCTATTACATTTAATTTGTATTCATCCCTATAGGCCTTTATTGCTGGATCTATAATACGCTTAGCAAACGAGTAACTATAGTTTGAATCATGCGGGTATCCATTGTGAATATACTCTTCTTTGAGTGGTAGTGGTGCATTTGGCGGATACATACCCGTTGATAATGTCATTATAGTTTTTTTAACGTTAAATTTTCGTGCTGCTTCTAAAATGGAGAAAGTCATTAGCACATTGTCTCTTAATATGCCTGCTGGATATTTAATACTTAAACCGACGCCACCGCTTACTGCCGCTAAATGTAATATCGCATCGGGTTTATACTTTGCAACAATATCCAAAGTAGCCCCTGTGTTTCTTAAATCGCAATCTGACGATGTTAAAAAAACAAATTCTGAGTCATATACACTCGATATGGCTTTTACTGCATTTCCCAAGACACCTGAAGCCCCTGTAACTAGTATTTTATTATATTTCATAAGCCCCTCGTATTATTTCTTTAAATACGCTTTCTGCATCTATTTTGTTCTTCTCTTGTAGAATTTTCCGATGCCCGTATGAATATAACGAATCATCGTTTATTCCCATGCGAATCAAAGATAAATTATTTAATTTAAAGTCAGTAATAATCTCAGCAATAATACTTCCCAAGCCACCATTTATAGTATGTT
>CAYHWX010000086.1:0-402 GCA_964360245.1 uncultured Vicingus sp. | reverse complement strand
ATGTTCTTCTATCGCATAGATTTTTTTTGTTGTTTTGAAGTTGTTTATCAATTCTTTCCGATTAATTGGTTTTAATCGATAAAGATCAATTACCTTCGGATTGATACCTTTATCTTTAAGTTTATTAGCAACATCCATTGCGATATGTAATGACGTCCCACAACCAATTAGACAAATCTCCTCCCCTTCAAGAATTACAGAAAACCCTTTATTGAGATTTGGTCGCTCATCACCATACAATATCTTCGGTGCTCCACGATCAATCCTAATGTATGTAGGACAATCCGACTTAAGCGTTTCTTCGACAAAAGATGCTGCTAAATTCGAATCAGAGGGACATAGAATTTGCATATTCGCCAGCGCACGCATTATCGCAATGTCTTCTGTCGCATGATGTGTTGG
>CAYHWX010000085.1:0-16027 GCA_964360245.1 uncultured Vicingus sp. | reverse complement strand
GTAGAACGGTTAATCCCATAGCGGCTTGTAATTCACTCATTTTGGCATTGATGCCAACTCCAAAAAATTCTAAAGGTCCATTGTGTCCAAAATTGTGATGATAAAACAACTCATCATAAAGCTGTTGGTCTTTGCAAAAAATAGCACCACCTTCGCCAGTATGGAATAATTTGGTGGCATGAAAACTACAGGTGCTTACATCTCCGTAATTAAAAATACTTTTTTCGTTGTATGTTACACCAAAACAATGGGCAGCATCGTAAATTACTTTTAACTGGTGTTTGGCTGCAATTTGTTCTATTACTTCTACATTACAAGGATTACCATACACATGGGTAGCCAATATTGCTGTTGTTTTTTTTGTAATAGCCGCTTCTATTTTTGTTTCGTCAATGGTTAAATATTCAGGATGGATGTCAACAAAAACAGGGGTACAATTTTCCCAAACAATGGAAGATGTAGTTGCTACGTAACTAAAAGGAGTGGTAATAATTTCGCCACCATTTCCAAACAATTTTAGTGCAATTTGTATAGGTAAAGTGCCATTGGTCATTGCAATAATATTGGAAACTCTTAAGTGGTTTTTTAAGTTGTTTTCCAGCTCAAGCACCAAATTTCCTCTGTTGGTGAGCCATTGGTTCTCCCAAATACGTTGAAGTTGTTGTTGATATTCCTCTATAGGAGGGAAAAAAGTTTTGGTTACGGTAATAGGTTGTTGTAATGGCTTTTTCATTTTTCAATATTTTCGGTTTTATTCTCCCAAGGAAAAGAATTTTCCTTAGCTTCTACTCCAATAAAGTTACAAAATTTTAAATAAGCATCTTCTTCAGACAAGTTAATTATTAGTAAATCGTTTGGTCTGTCTTTAAAATAGTTAACCACGTCGAGATTATGCTTTTCATAGCTATTTATTAATGTTTTTTTATCGTAAGGGTCATCTTTTTCTGTAAAACCATATAATTTTTTAAAGTTATTATTTATCCAACCTTTATATACATATTTGACATTTTTTAATATCTCCCAAGTAGGAATTTGACCATTGTTAAACAATTTCGAATGAAAGTTTACCAATGAGTTGTACCATTGTTCAGAAGAATCTCTTATAGTTAATATGAATTTGCTGTTTGGGTAAGCTTTATCGATATGTTTGAAAGTATTAGGATAGCTAAATGGAACATCTTGAAATACTTCTGCAGTTTTACAATATTCTAGCAAAGGTTGATAATTTTTTTCGAAACAATCTACAGATAGTAATTCAGCTTTTCTTTGATTGCCTAAAGTAAAGCCTAAATCTTTAAATGCTTTTTCAAGTGAAGTAGTACCAGTTTTATTGGCACCAATACAAAAATATTTGGTTTGATTATGTATGAGAATTTTTTTGTATTCGAATTGTAATTTTCTATAAATTCTTTTTAAAATGAACATGAATGTTATTTTTTTGGTTTTACAATACTAATTAAATCTAATAAGATAGGTTTATTTAAAAAAAATGAAAGCAAAAGATAACAAAAAACACTAATTAATACACCAAATAATAATCGAAATAAATCAGTATAGGATATTGCAATGTAAGTATCAAAAAAGTATACCAGTGAACCACAAATTAAGGAATAAAAAATAGTTGGGATAATATGTTTAAACTGCTCTAAAACACCATAATTGATTAATTTTCCAGTATAATAGCCATTAAAAAAAATGGCTATGATGGAGAGTGGTATTTGACCAAATAATAAGCCGTAAATACCCCATTGAAAGGAAATGAGTATTACTAAAATAATTAAAACTTTTTTAACAACGGATAATATTAGGTATAAATCACTCCTGCCTTTAACACTAATGATATTTAAATTGTATGCATTAATGGGATAAAAAATTCCTGTAAAACACAAAATTTGAAAATACGGAACAGCGGGTAGCCATTTTTCGGTGAGTAGAAATCGAAACAAAGGTTCGGCTAGTGCAGACATAGTTAGTAATGTAGGTGCGATTAGGAAAACTGATATTTGCATTATTTTTTTATATGCATTTTTTAGTTTTATATTATCATCTTGTATCTTACTAAACAAAGGAAAAGTTACAGTGTTAAGTACTGTACTAAAATTGTTTATGGGGTACATTTGTAGTGTGTTAGCTCGATTATAGAAACCTACCTGTAACGGGTCAAAAAATTTACCAATAATAATGGTATAAATATCTTTAAAAAGGGTATCAATTATACCTGAAAGTGTGAGTTTATAGCCAAAGTTTAAATGTTGTTTAATTTTTTCCTTATTAAATCTAAAAGAAGGTCTCCACGATGACCAAAACCATAGTTGGATGCTTTTAAGAGCAGAACCTGTTAAGGCACTCCACACTAAACTCCATACGCCAAAACCATTAAAAGCCATGGTTATACCCACAATACTACTAACTACAACAGAAGGGATATTTATCATGGTTTGTTTTTTAAAATCCATAGCTTTAGCTAAAAGTGTGTATTGAACCAAAGAAAAGGAACTAATAATAAAAGATAAACAGTATATCCTCATGATATTGGTAAGAAGAGGTTGTGAGTAAAATTGAGTAACGAAGGGAGCTATAAAATAAATGAGAAAATACATCACAATGCTCATTAATAAATTAAAATAAAAAACAGTGGAGAAATCATCATTATCAGGATTGGTAGTTCGAATTAATGATTGACTTAACCCACTATTAATTAAAACATCTCCTATAGCAACGAATATTCCTAAAAGTGCAATTAAACCAAATTCGGAAGGTAAAAGAATACGAGCAAGAATGATGGAAACAATAAAAGAAATACCTTGTGTACTCATCTGTTGGATAAAGGTCCAAAACATTCCTTTTAACGCACTTTTTCTAAGCGACATAGGATTAACCTTTTCTTTACTGAAAGTAACAGAATTAGCTTCTTTTAATTTTACTAATTACTTTTTTTAATTTGTTTTTTTTCTTAAAATCTTCGGCGTAATAACCACCCCCATAGCCATAGCCATAGCCATAACCGTAGCCATAACCGTAGCTATATCCGTAACCATAACCAATGTGTTGTTCTTTTAAATCATTAATTAACAATCCTACATTTTCTATTTTTTTTGTAACGTACATATTGTTAATTAGCTCCAATTGATTTTTAGTGGTAAAACGTTGTCGAATCACGTATAAATTAACATCTGCATATTTTGAAAGTATCATCGCATCAGTAACCAAGCCTATAGGTGGTGTATCAATAATAATTACATCATAAATTGCTCTTGATTCGGTTATGAATTCTTCCATTCTTGAGGTTTCTATCAGCTCAGAAGGATTTGGAGGAATAGGTCCCGAAGAAACTAAATGTATATTTTCGTATTTTGTAGGTTGTACTATTTCTTCAAATGATGCTTTACCAATTAAATAATTGGATAATCCTTGCGTATTTTTTAAACCAAAATCGTCATAAATTTTTGGTTTACGCAAATCAGCTCCAATTAATAAGGTTTTTTTGCCAGAAAGTGAATAAGCTAAAGCTAAATTAATAGAGCAAAATGTTTTACCTTCACCACTAACAGAAGAGGTAATTAAAATACAAAACGATTCTTTTTCTTTGGTTAAGAAGTTAATATTGGTACGTATCGTCCTAAAAGATTCGGCTACTATTGATTTTGGTTGGGTAATAAGAATTAAATTACCGGCTTCTTTTATATGCCCTACGGTTCCTAAAATAGGTATTTTAGTGACGGATTCTACATCTCCTTTTTCAATAATTTTTGTATTGAAAATAAATATAAATAAAACCAAGAGAAAAGGAATTAAAAAAGCCACTCCAAAATTAAATAAATATACACTATTAGGTACAATACCCACATAAGAAACGGTATAATCGCTTGCAGGTTCTAAAATCTTAGCTTTTGGTACATTTGAAGCTTCTGCCATAGCTGCTTCGCTTCGTTTTTGTAACAAGTAATTATAAAAATCATTGTTTAAATCATAAATACGGTTCATTCTAATGTATTCTGATTCTGCAGCAGGAAGTTGAGTAAGCTTACCATCGATGTTTAATAGCTGTTCTTTGAGTTGGTCGAGTTCAAATTTAGTTTGCATCAATCGTGATTCGATATTAGCAGCCAAAATTTGCTTGTTGGTTATAATTTGTTCGATTAATAATTTATAAGCAGTACTGCTATCACTTGCTTGGATTTCCAATCGTTTTTTTTGTGTGTACAAAGTCATTAAATCACTAATAGAACGGTATAATGGGTCTTGCACGCTCACGTTAATGACATTAGGGATAAAAATTTTATTAATATCAGCATTATTTAAGTTTTTGATGGTTTCGGAATAAAAATTGTATTCAAACTGAGCTTTCACATACTCTTGCTCTAAAGTATTAGATTGAGGAATAAGGGTGTTGGAGTTAATTTGAAGTTTTTTAATATTATTACCACCTTTAAATTCCTCAATCCTATTTTCGGTAGAACGTAAATCGCTAGAAATATCTCTTAACTGCTCGTCAACAAATATGATGGTGTTGGTTGCTATTTCACTACTTTCTTTTAACCCATTTTCAATATAATACTTCATCAACGCATTAATGAAATCTACTTCTTTTTCTATGGTTGGACCAGTTAAACTAAATTTTAGAATAGAGGATTCTTCAGGTTCAGTTTCTAATTCAATGCTGCTTTGATAAACTTTTGCCAAAGAATTCAAATCATTAATGCTAAAGGAAAAAAGTTTTTCTTCTGTAAGTCCTTTTTGATACAAATGAGTTAATGCAATATTAGCTTTAATACCGTTTAAATCTATCCATCTATTAAATGGAAAAGTTTGTTTGTTTTCAAATTTTTCATTGGTTGCTATCGAAAAGGAAGAAGTATCGTTTATTTTTAAGTAATAAAATGCACTATATTGGGTAGGGTCATTGGTATCTAAAGCAACTATAAATGGAGTTGATTTATATAATTCAGAAGTTTTTATGTTTCCAATGTCGTAGTAAAATACACGAAAATCAACTTGGTCTAATACTGTACGCATGATGTTATAAGAGCTAATAATTCCTACCTCATTTGAAAGTCGGTTTCTAGCACTTACTAACTCCATTCCTTTAATAAAATATTCTTCACCCCATGCAGAATATTCATCTTTTAATAATGCTTTGCCATATGTTTTGTAAACAGGAACACTATAGCGTATCTGGTAATAACTAATTACCCACCCAATAAGTAATGATAAAGCAAACAAATACCAATACTTAAGTATGCGTGCGGCTAATGCTTTAAAATCAAAACCTTCTATTACATTGTTGGTAACTTTTTTATCCATTTATTTTTTATAATGTTGACAAAAATAGCTTTTTATTCGTATTTATTGAAGTGTAAGTAATTTTACTAAAGTAAATAGTTAAATTTGTGTGAATTTTAAATAATGTCATTTTTAAAAAAAATTACGCCACAAGATAAATTTATTTCCACTTTTATTTTAAAAGGAGTGGGGTTGTATTTATTGTGGTACATGCTATACGATAATTGGTTGCTAAAGGATGGTTGGGTAGATCATTTTTTAATCAATCACTTGGTAAAATCTACTTCATTTATTCTTGAACTTTTAGGATACACATTTTTTATGTATGCTGATGCTATTGGTATTGATGGTACTCATGGTGTATTAATTGGAGCTCCATGTAACGGATTAAGTTTGTTTGCTTTGTTCGCTGGTTTTATTATTATTTTCCCAGGTAAATTAAAGCATAAACTTTTTTTTATTCCCATTGGAATCTTAATCATACATGTTGTAAATATTATTCGTTTAGTTGGATTAGCATTGGTGGTTCAATATCAACCAGAAAGTTTGGAGTTTAATCATAAATATACATTTACTGTAATTGTATATGCTATCATTTTTATGATGTGGATAGTTTGGGTAAATAAATTTGCTACAAAAAATAACCGTTGAAAAACAACCTTAAAAATATATTAGCAGCAGTATTCCTGATTATAGTTTTTTTTATAGGATACCTTAGAGAAACCATTTTTCTGGTTTTAAACTCGGTATTAAACAAGTATCCATTTCCTTTCAATAGTTCTTATGCCTCGCCTCCAGATTTTCTATATTCATACAGTAGTCAAACTTTGATAACCATGAAATGGGTATTGACTTTTGTTTTTTCTGTCATATTTTTTATGGTTTCATTAGTGTTTATACATTTCTATTTTAAAAATAGAAGTTTTAATAAAATTATTGCATGGACCTATTTATTTTTAGTTGGAGCATCTTTCTTAACCGCTGTACTTGGAATATTGTTGGGTAATTTTGATGAAACCTACACGTTGAGTAGATTTATTATTGGGTTGGCTCAATCGCCATTAATACCATTGGTTTTGTTTGTACTGTTTTATTTTAAAACTAAAATAGAAAGAGAAAAAATAAAATTATGATTACCATCATCAACTACAACGCAGGAAATATTAAGTCCATACAAAACATGCTCAAACGAATTGGGGCTAAATCGTGCATAAGTGGTGATGCCAAAGAAATTGAACAAGCCGAAAAATTAATTTTACCAGGTGTTGGTCATTTCGATTATGGGATGAGAAACTTGCAAGAATCGGGCTTAATAGAGGTGCTGAATAAAAAAGTAAAAATTGATAAAACCCCTTTATTAGGAATTTGTTTAGGAGCTCAATTACTAGGAAACAGGAGTGAAGAAGGTGTTTTGCCTGGCTTAGGTTGGATAGACATGGAAGTGGTAAAGTTTGATGAAAATAAATTACCAAAGAATTTAAAAATACCACACATGAGCTGGAATGAGATTAAAATAAAAAAACAATCCACCTTATTAGAAGGATTAAGTAATGATTCCCGTTTTTATTTTGTGCATTCTTACCATCTCAAATGCAACAATGAAAGTGATGTGTTGACAACAACTACTTATGGTTATGAATATACTTCAGCAGTAGAAAGTAAAAATATTTTTGGAGTTCAATTTCACCCCGAAAAAAGTCATAAGTATGGAATGAGACTGTTGGAGAACTTTATCAGTGTACCAATTTGATAATGTGCCAATGCAAACTCTTAACCTTATAAACTCATCAACTTCTAAATTTTTTTAATGAGAAGAATCCGCATCATACCTGTTTTAACCCTCCAAAATGAAAAATTGGTAAAAACCATTCGTTTTAAAAATCCAACTTACATTGGAGATCCGATAAATGCTGTTAAAATTTTTAACGAAAAAGAAGTGGATGAAATTGTTATTTTAGACATTTCAGCTACCAAAGAAAAGCGAGAACCTAATTATGCTAAAATAGAAGAAATTGCTTCTGAGGCTTTTATGCCTTTTGCTTATGGAGGAGGAATTACGAATATCAATCAAATTGAAAAACTTTTCAAATTAGGCATTGAAAAGGTGGTGTTGAATTCTATTTTAGAAACTAACATGAATATAATTAAAGAAGCAGCAAAAATATTTGGTTCTCAAAGTATAGTGGCTTCAATAGATGTGAAGAAGAGTGTTTTCGGAAAAGAACAGGCTTATAAAATATCTGGTTCAACCAAAATTAATTTACCGCTTGTCGAATATATTAAACAGATTGAAGATGCTGGAGCAGGCGAATTGTTAATAAACTCTATCGACAGAGATGGAACTTATCAAGGTTACGATTTAGCATTGATCAAGCAAGTTTCTTCATTAGTTAATTTTCCAATTATAGCTTGTGGTGGTGCGGCTTCTATTGATAGTTTTTTACCTGTGATACAAAATGGAGCGTCAGCTATAGCTGCTGGTAGTTTGTTCGTTTATACTGGTTCTACTCGCGGCATTTTAATCAACTATCCTAAACAAGAGGATTTGGTAAGTAAGGTTTATAAACAATTATAATCTTTTGTCAAATCGAATTTCATAATTGAGAAGAATAAAATTAATTTTTTCCATAATGTTTGCGAATCAACGAAAAAAGTCTATTTTTGCCAACCGAAATAAAAGGATAAAAGCATAAAAAGATGAAACGTACATTTCAACCATCCAACAGAAAGAGAAAAAACAAACACGGTTTTAGAAGCAGAATGGAAACTGCTAATGGAAGAAAAGTGTTGGCAAGAAGAAGAGCTAAAGGAAGAAAAAAACTAACCGTTTCTGACGAGCCTCAGCATAAAAGATAATGATTCAATCGTTGATATATAAAAATCCTCCGTCAGCTGACGGAGGATTTTTTTTGAACAAATTTTAGCTGAATGTTGAAAAGTTAGTATCGCTAAATAAAGCTAATTAAAGTATTTTTGAAAACTTCAAATCTTGAACCTCAAACAATAAAACATGCCAAAAGATAATAGCATAAAACACATTTTAATAATTGGTAGTGGTCCTATTATTATTGGACAAGCCTGTGAATTTGATTATTCGGGTTCTCAAGCTTCCCGCTCATTAAGAGAAGAAGGGATTAAAGTTACTTTAATCAACTCTAATCCTGCAACGATAATGACCGATGAGGTAACTGCCGATAATGTGTATCTATTACCTTTAGACAGTAACTCTATCATTAAAATTTTAGAAGAACATCCTGATATTGATGCAGTGCTTCCATCAATGGGCGGTCAAACTGCACTTAATTTGGCTATTGAATGTGAGAATTTAGGAACATGGGAAGAACATCACGTACGAATGATTGGTGTAGATATCAAAGCCATTGAAATTACTGAAGATAGAGAATTGTTTCGTCAAAAAATGGAAGAAATTGGAATTCCAATGGCACCATCAATTACCGCAAAATCTTATTTAGAAGGCAAAGAAATAGCCCAAAAAATTGGCTTTCCTTTGGTTATTAGACCATCCTTCACTTTAGGTGGAACAGGAGGTTCAGTTATTTACGACCCAAAAGAATACGAAGAAGCGTTGCACAGAGGTTTAAAAGCTTCGCCCATTCATCAAGTGATGATTGATAAAGCAGTTATTGGCTGGAAAGAATATGAGTTAGAATTATTGAGAGATAGTAACGATAATGTGGTTATTATTTGTTCTATCGAAAATTTCGACCCGATGGGAATTCATACTGGAGATTCGATTACCGTTGCTCCAGCGATGACCTTGTCCGACACTACTTTTCAGAAAATGAGAGACATGTCCATTCGAATGATTCGTTCTATTGGAAATTTTGCAGGTGGTTGTAACGTACAATTTTCGGTTAGTAATGATGCTAAGGAAAATATTATTGCCATAGAAATTAATCCGCGAGTTTCTCGTTCATCAGCATTAGCTTCTAAAGCTACAGGTTATCCAATCGCCAAAATTTCTTCTAAATTGGCAATTGGTTACAATTTAGATGAATTAAAAAATCCGATTACAGGTTCTACTTCTGCTTTGTTTGAACCAACACTCGATTACGTGGTGGTAAAAGTTCCTCGTTTTAACTTTGATAAATTTAAAGGTTCTGATAGAAGATTAGGTTTTCAGATGAAATCGGTTGGTGAGGCTATGGGAATAGGCAGATGTTTTCAAGAAGCATTACAAAAAGCTTGTCAATCCTTAGAAATTAACAGAAACGGATTGGGTTGTGATGGCAAAGAATTAACCAACCAAGATCAAATAATAAAAAGCTTAGAAAATCCTAGTTGGGACAGATTATTTCATATTTATGATGCCATTAAATTAGGTATTCCATTTAAAACAATTCATGAAAAAACAAAGATTGACCACTGGTTTTTACGCCAAATAGAAGATTTTATTAAGCTAGAAAGAAGAGTTGAAAAATTTACACTCGAAACTATTCCTTATGATTTAATGCTGGAGGCAAAACAAAAAGGATATGCCGATCGGCAAATTGCTCATTTGTTAAAATGTTTTGAAAGTGAGGTTCATAAAAAACGAACAGCAATGAATATCAATCGAGTTTACAAATTGGTTGACACTTGTGCTGCTGAGTTTCCTGCTGAAACACCTTATTATTATTCAACTTTCGAATTTGAAAACGAATCCATTGTTTCGGATAAGAAAAAAATATTGGTATTGGGTTCTGGACCAAATAGAATTGGACAAGGAATTGAATTTGATTACAGTTGTGTACATGGCGTTATTGCTGCCAAAGAATGTGGTTACGAAACCATCATGATTAATTGTAACCCAGAAACAGTTTCTACCGATTCTGACATCTCTGATAAATTGTATTTTGAACCCGTTTTTTGGGAGCATATTTACGACATCATTCAACATGAAAAACCAGAAGGTGTTATTGTACAGTTAGGTGGACAAACAGCATTGAAATTAGCTGAAAAGCTTACCAAATATGGAATTAAAATTTTAGGAACTTCTTTTGAAGCCTTAGATATAGCAGAAGATAGGGGAAGATTCTCCAAAGTATTGGAAGAATTAAAAATTCCATTCCCAAAGTATGGAATGGTCGAGAGTGCCGAGCAATCTATGGATATTGCAAGAGATTTAGGATTTCCTTTATTAGTTCGACCATCGTATGTGTTGGGTGGTCAAAAGATGAAAATTGTCATTAATGAAGAAGAATTAGAACATCATGTGGTGGATATCCTTCGTTCCATGCCTGGCAATCAAATTTTATTAGACCACTTTTTGGGCGGTGCGATTGAAGCAGAAGCAGATGCAATTTGCGACGGGAAAGACACTTATATTATTGGTATTATGCAACACATCGAACCTGCAGGTATTCATTCGGGAGATTCGTATGCGGTGTTGCCACCTTACAATTTAGGGGATTTGATTATTACCCAAATTGAAGAGATTGTAAAGAAAATTGCCATTGCATTAAAAACAGTTGGATTAATCAACATACAATTTGCCATTAAAGATGATGTTGTTTATGTAATTGAAGCCAATCCAAGAGCTTCCAGAACTGTTCCTTTTATTGCTAAAGCTTATCGGGAACCTTATGTAAAATATGCTACTAAAGTAATGTTAGGTGATAAAAAAGTAAAAGATTTTGATTTTAAGCCTTATAAAAAAGGATACGCCATAAAAATACCAGTATTCTCGTTCGATAAGTTTCCAAATGTGGATAAAGAATTAGGACCAGAAATGAAATCAACAGGAGAAGCTATTTATTTTATTGATAGTTTAAAAGATAAGTTCTTTAGAGATATTTATACCGAACGAAATTTATATTTGAGTAGATAGTTGAAGAGCAAAAGAGAAAAGACTTAAAGAAATAATACTTAAAATAGTACTCTAAATTTCTTGTTTCTTAATATCTTTGTTTGCTATTTACTGACAATAAGACACATTATATAAAATGGTAAAATTGTTGTAAAATTTTAAAGCAAATAAATTTTATGGGCATATTAAGAACAATCATCATCATCCTTATCATCTATTATGGATTTAGATTTTTAGCCAAATATGTATTTCCATTTTTGTTAAAAAATTGGATGGAAAAAAAGATGAGTGAATTTCAAAATCAATCTCAACAACAATTTAAGGAGCAGCAAAAAGCACAGCAATTTGCAAAAGAGCATGAAGGTGAAGTAAAAATAAAAACAAAGCCTTCAAAAAACAAACAGGATACTGATGGTGTTGGCGATTTTGTCGATTACGAAGAGGTGGAGTAGTTAATTAAGAATTACGGATTAGAGATTAGAAATTGCGAATTATGAGTTACGAATTATGAGTTTCCCTTCCTTTTCACCTTCCCTTTCACCTTTTTTATTATTTTTATACTCCAACATATTGTTTAAAAACTTCAACATAAAACCTACTTTTATCCTTTAAACTTATCTGATGTCAAAAAAAGTAATGATTGTTGTTGGCACTCGTCCCAACTTTATTAAAATCACCCAATTCGAAAAGGAGTTTAAAGCTTATGGCGATGAGTTTGAATATGTTTTAGTGCATACCAATCAGCACTATGATGAAAACATGTCGGATATTTTTTTTACTCAACTTAATTTAAAAGTTCCTGAATACTTAAATGTCGCCCCTGGAACACCTGCCAATCAAATCGGTCAAGCAATTATTGAAATAGAAAAAACAATTATCAAACACCAACCTGATGCTCTAATTGTAGTCGGAGATGTTAATTCAACATTGGCTGGAGCAATAGCTGGAAACAAAACCAACACTAAATTATATCATTTAGAAAGCGGTTTAAGAAGCTATGACAATGAAATGCCCGAAGAAATAAATCGTTTAATTACCGATTTGGTTGCTGATGGTTTTTTTGTGACCGAACAAAGTGGTTACGATAATTTAATAAAAGCAGGAAAAACTGAAAACCAAATCCATTTTGTTGGAAATACGATGATAGACACGTTAGTAGCTTTTGATGAAATTATTCAACAAAATACGATATTACAAGAGTTAGGTTTAAAGGAAAAAAGCTTTGTACTAATGACCATGCACCGACCAAGCAACGTGGATGCTAAAGTGCGATTAGAAATTTTACTAAGTATTATTGACAAAGTAGCAGAAAATAGCTATTTGGTTTTGCCGATTCACCCACGTACCAAAAATAGTTTGATAAAACATGGTTTATATGCTCATTTGGAAAATAATCCAAAAGTAATTATTACCGAAGCTTTAAATTATTTGGCTTTTCAAAAATTAACAAGTGCTTGCAAATATGTGTTAACAGATAGTGGAGGAATACAGGAAGAAACTACATTTAGGCAAATACCATGTTTAACACTTCGAGATAACACCGAAAGGCCATGCACCATTACTATCGGTACCAACGAATTGGTGGAATACAATTATGAAGCTGTCGCTGAAAAAATTAACCAAATAGAAACTGGAACTTACAAAAAAGGAGCTATTCCTCCCTTTTGGGATGGTCATTCTACTAAACGTATTATTGAAGTATTAAGAAAAGAATTAAAGGAGAGTTCTAAAAATTAACATTTCATATCCCCTATATCAAGAGGGGTAAGGGGTGTGTAATAAAAAATCAATTTTTAGAACTCCCATAAACCAATAAAATGATATAATTATGAGCAACAAAGAAGTGCAATTGGATGAAATGTTGATGAAAGATAATCAACTCCACCCAAAAAATGAACGAATAGGTTTTGGCAGACGTTTAGGAGCTTACATGCTAGATGTGTTAATTGTTATGATATTTGGAACAATTGTAGGGCTGTTAATTGGAGATCAATTGTATCCACTATTTTTTGGAAAACAAATGGGTGAATTTAACCAGCTTTCAGAACAGCTAGGAGGGAAGTTTACTGTTTTCTTTCAAAAGATGATGGAAATAACTTCGGGCATCTCAGTTACAGGATTAATTTTATTTATATTGGAAGGAGCTTTTGGGCAATCGTTTGGTAAATGGGTGCTAAAAATTATCAATACGAATGTTGATGGAAATCCTGCTTCGCCTAGCCAACTTTGGTTAAGATCATTTTTAAAATACGGAGCTTCAATTCTTTCGCTCATTGGCGGCTATTCTGGCATCATTTATATTGGTTGGATAGGCAGCTTATGGAGTTTTGTTATTTTTATTGGTTTCTTTTTGGTATTTACCGACAACAAACAAACCATCCATGATATGTTAGCCAAAACAGTGGTTTCGAGAAAAAAGTAAAAACAACTTTTTGTTAGTATTTAAATTTTTCCCTTCTCAGAAAGCATAATGGCTATTGATTTTGTTTTCTCAAAGTGAGAAAAAATTATCACCAATATTACGGTAATGGGAATACTTAAAATCATTCCTGTTATTCCCCAAATAGAACCCCAAAATGATAAGGCAAAAATGGTAACAAAAGAACTAATGTTTAACGAGTTGCCCATTAGTTTTGGTTCTAATAAATTTCCAATTAACACTAATATTCCTCCAACAAAAAGGAGTACCAAAATGCTTGGCATAAAATTGCCAAATTGAAGCAAACAGTAAATGGCAGGGAAAAGTGTTCCGACCAATGAACCGATTACTGGAATAAAATTTAAAATAAAAATTAAGAAAGCCCAAAAAACAGGAGCATCAATTCCAATAATTGATAAAATCACGAAACTCGCAACTCCAGCGATAACGCTTATTAATGTTTTTAATCCAATGTAACTGGCAATAGATTTTTCTATTTTTTCTAAAATATCAGAGAGTTGTTCGTATTGTTCTTTTTTGGCAACAACTGCTGTCAATTTTGCATTAAAATTAACTTCTTCTAGAAAAATAAATAGTGCGTAAATAATGATGATAAAAGCATTGCTTAATAAATTGGTTAAGGAAGAAAAAATTGCGGATAATATCATTCCAAATTCAAATTCATTCGAATGAGCTTTTGCAGCTTCTATAATATTTATTTTAAAAAGGTCATTCGCTTGATTGATGATGAGGTCAACATTTCCTTGATAGGCAGCGTATGAATTTGTTAATGAACTAATGTTAGATAACAATATTTTAGAGATAAAACCAAGAATAATTACCATGATAAAAGAGATGAAAAGGTTTTTGAACCAAGAGGGAATATACTTTTTAATAAATTTTACCTGATCAAAAACATGTCTCGTCTTTCGAACTAAAAACCAAAGTATTAAAGCAAAAATGAAAGGTATTATTAAGTCTTGTCCAAAAATTAGTGTAACAACAATGGCTATGGTTGTAATAAAAAAATAGGCAGTGTTTTTCATATCTAATTAAAATAAAATGCCGAAATAACTAAGCAAATGTAAAGAAAACTCTAAAGAAAAACTATTGATAAAATCGTCGTCTAAAAAGCATTAAAAAATCTTCAGGAACTTTCGTTTCAAAAGTTATTTCTTTTAAAGATACGGGATGGATAAAGGTTATTTTCCGTAAATGTAATGCAGCACGTTGAATAGGATTGGTTTTGGATTCGTACTTTTTATCACCAATAACAGGATGTCCGATACTTTTTAATTGGGCTCGCAATTGGTTTTTTAGTGTTGTTTCTTGCCAAGCTTCTAGCAAGGTATAGAACTCATTTTTTTTGATGATTTTATAATGTGTAACGGCTTTTTTCCCTTCTTTTGGGTTTTTACTGGAATGAACAATCAATGCTTTACTTTCTCTTAAATAAGAAATAATGGAGTCTTCATCTTTTTCTATGGTGCCTTCAGTAACAGCTAAATAAATATTTTTAGAATGTGTTTTTGCCCAACTTGCTTTTAGGTCTTCCTGAGCATTTTTATTTTTTGTAAAAACCATTAACCCAGATGCTTCTCTGTCTAATCGGTGAACCACAAAAAGTCGAGCAACTGGATTATCATTTTGAATGTGACTGGTTACCATTCGGTAGGCAGTTTGTTTTTTTTCTTTTTCAGAACCAACAGATAATAAGCCACTCCGTTTGTTAATCACAATAATATCATCGTCTTCAAAAACAATTTTTATTCCATCGTAATTTTCTTTTTTAAATGGACCATCCCAACTTACGGTAACCTTATCTTCTATTTTTAATGGATGATTGTGCTGGGTAACAATGTCTTTACCTACCTTAATTTGTTGGTGAGTTAACATTGCTTTTAGTTTGTTACGCGTTTTATCTTTTATTGTGGCGATTAAAAAAGGAAGTAACTCAACCTCTTTAGCAATGGTAAAAATACTTTGCCTGTTTTTCTTTCCTTTTGCTACAGGGTTACTAAATTTTTTACTCATAGCTAAAAAAGTTTCATTTTTGAATTGATGAATGTTGCTGCAAAATTAGTAATTTAGAATGAAGTGTTAACAATTCTTAATGCTTTGATAATTTAATTCGTGAATAGTAAAATTACCCTTTTCTTCTTAGTAAATTTGAGCACTTAACTGAAGTGAGTTTAATGTCTGATATTATTCAATTATTACCCGATTCTGTTGCCAACCAAATTGCTGCAGGAGAAGTAATTCAACGACCTGCAAGTGCAGTAAAAGAATTGCTGGAGAATGCTATTGATGCAAATGCAGATACCATTTCTTTGGTAATAAAAGATGCTGGAAAGGCATTAATTCAAGTCAACGACAATGGCACAGGAATGTCGGATACTGATGCTCGATTAAGTTTTGAAAGACACGCTACTTCTAAAATAAAATGTTCTGAAGATTTATTTAAAATTAGCACCAAAGGTTTTAGAGGAGAAGCTTTAGCGTCTATCGCAGCAATT
>CAYHWX010000084.1:0-16036 GCA_964360245.1 uncultured Vicingus sp. | reverse complement strand
AACATGAAGACCATGGGCTTTCGCAACTTTTATCCCCTCGAAAATCTGGCGAAAAGATCCTTTCCCTCGATTAAGGTCGTTTGATTCTTCAACTCCGTCAAAACTGATACAGACCGAATCCATCTTCTTTACGGCGTCTATTCTTTTGGGAATTAACACCCCATTGGTGTTCATTCCACATTCTATTTTTTTAGACTTTATATACTCGATTATTTCACCTATATCATCTCTTAATAGAGGCTCTCCACCACCAATCGTGATGGACTTCGTTCCCATCTTTGCAAGCTCATCTATAAGAGATAGTAACTGTTCTTTTGTGAAATCCTTTGTATTCCTGCTATAATACTCTCCATAACAATAGATACATTTCAGATTACACCTGTTGGTTACATTGAGAACTACAACTAACGGCATTCGCTTCCCCGTTATTCTCGCTCTCAATGCCCTGCTCATAAATACTGCCCGATCAATTACACTCATAAAAAATCCCCTTTAGCATATAAGTCCTGTTATACAAATGTGGTTTATGCTGGCATCAGACTATCGTCCTGTTCACTTTTTTATGTGCCGGCAACTTCGCAAGCAGTTTTCTCAAACAGGTTACATATCAATTTCTGAAATTTATTACTCGTAAGCTATTTTTTATATAGTTCCATATAATACTAAAATCCAGGTGAAATAACAAGTTAAATTCGTTATGGTAAACCTGGTAACACGCCTTACAGTTATGCCGATCAAGATCAACAAATGCCTTTTTAAATCCTTCTTTCACTGCGTTAACAGGCTTATACTTCCCGATAAGATGAGGACATGGATATACATCTCCACTTGTGTCAAAAATACAAAAGTATTTTCCTGCAGTACATTTCGCATGTTCAAAAGGAGGTGGATTATCATAATATGCTTCTACTTGATAGGTTGGCCATGAGAGACTGTATTCAAATGCCTTTTTTGAAAAAAGAATTGGATACCCCCTCTTTTTGTAGTCTATTATCTTACTTAATGCCTCTTTTATTTCTTCATCATTGCCCTTATATTCGGCATTCTTATCAGAGTTAATGAGGTGGGCAATCGAAAGATTAAATTCCGCAAGAAATCCATATTTTTTCGCTAGTTCCAACACAAAATCTATGGAATGTAAATTATTCTTATGCAATACCGTATTGGTAACCAGGGGAATTTTGTATTTCCCGGCATATTCAATGGCCTCTATGATCTTTTGAAATGACCCTTTACCTCTACAACTATCATGCGCCTGTTCGTTTCCATCAAGACTCAAACAGAGGGAATCTATTCCTTTAATCAAATTGATCTTTTTTGGCACCAATACACCATTACTGTTAATGGCACATTCCATCCCACTTTTCTTAATATAACTAATTATTTCTCCAATATCTTTGCGTATTAAAGGTTCTCCTCCGCTCAGGCTTATCCTTTTGCATCCCATTTTTGACAATTCACCAAGTACCTTTAATATCTCTTCAAGGGACAACATCTCATGATCTCTTTTGTAATAGTCAGCATAACAGTAATCACATTGAAGATTGCACCTATCGGTAACATTAAAGATCACGGTTAATGGGGACCTTTTACCCAATGCATTTAAGCATAATAATCTAATAAAAAAATCGGCTTTGTTTAGAATACCCATAATAATATTATGATAGTAAGGTTTTTTCTCTTTTGATAATTGAAAATAAAGTGAAACTTACGAAAAGGGTCCATATTATGATCGATAAAATCATAAGCGGCTTTAGATACGGAATTTCATACCGAAAAGACAATTCATGAGACCCCTTTTTCAAGGCAACGGCTCGAAAAGCAATGTTCCCCCTTAATATTCTTTTTTCGATGCCATTATCATAAACCTTCCATCTTGGATCATATAAATCACTAAAAACAAATATATTATCTTTTGGGGTTTCACAAATCACATCGACCCTGTTAGGCGAATAATGCCTAATTTTAATGTCGCCTCCGGGATTATAAGTCCGTTCAAATTTTTTGGGATCGATTTCTAATGCCTTCAATTCATCATACATTTCATCAAATAATATTAAGCAGCCGGGCACAAATGCATCGCTATACAAGGTTTTTATTACAGATTCTTCATCCTTAAGCACCTGGTAATATGAAACCAAATACATCCGGGGCAGTGGATTGTGGTATTGATAATAATAGAAGTAAGGTTTATTGGTATTTTGATCCCTTTTGGTTAGTCCAACATATGAAAAGGTTTTATCGTTCAGCATATTAGCACTATAATCTGTCGAAACGATATATTTGATATTAAACAGTGTCAGTTGTCGTTTATCAGACAACGTTTCAACATAATTATAGAGATAATCACGGTATTGTAATCCTATTTTTTCCGGCTTGATATTCAATGCCCTCAGTACTTCTGCCGGGAACCACATATATAAGAGAGGCTCATGTTTATTTGTTTTTCTAAGTATGGTTCTATAATAATCAGGGATTACACTATCATACAGACTGAAGTCAAAATAGTGGTGTTTACCTGTATTATAAATAAGGTATCTGTCAGCCTGTATTTCAAAATTTACCCGAAATAAATTATCTAAGAGCAATTCATTTCTTTCTTGAAAATAATTTACATGTTCGGTTAGACGAATTTTATCAGCAATGTTTTCGACGGCTTGAGTAATTTTATAATCTTTCTTAATAGTAGGTTCTTTAAAGTTCACAAGCTGGTCTTTCATTTCTACAGCCAGTACAATGCACAAAATAACCAAACTTATTATTTTTACATCATATTTTACTGGTCTATGTATGAGAAACGTATCGAATAATTCTTTTAAACATTGAAGGAAAAAATAAATGCCAAATAGGGCTATTAAAACTGTAAAGATGTCAATAAATTGATTGTCTCGCTGAATGTGCCAAACGATATTAAATATTTTAATAAATAATATTTGAACGTGGGTCCTCATAAAATAAATGAATAAAATATTTATTAACGCCATTAAAATTATTTTGTTTTTATGACAATTAATAGCGCCTATCATAAAGGCTATTAAAAAAAGTATTTCTACATGATCTCCAATATATTGGAAATATCTAACATCAAACCAGTTCTTACTCATGTAACAATAAGGTACCATCTGAAAGAAGAACATTATGAGTAATAATTCCTTAGCGGTAAGCACGATGGGTTGGCGCGATGTAAATTTCCTGATAAGCGCATACAGAAACAACAGAAATATAAATATTTGAAATGCGAGAGATTGGAATAAATTTCTCAAGTCTTCAAAATATATTGAATACTCTTTGATTAAATCAAGTTGACGCGTAATGACGCCAGGTTGAATGATACACATAGTCTTTATTATCACAGTCGCGAAGAATATTCCAGACACGAATGAAAATGCGTCTATTTTCTTGTTGATTTTTCCTGTGAGCTGAAATATTAAATAAATAAATAAAAGAATATATCCTACCGCGAATATTTCAGAGTAAAGGAATGTTTGCAATAAGGGTTTTATGTACCCAAAACTCATAATATTATCAATTATGTTGGTTTGAACCCTCGAGGTCTGGTGAAGCGAATTTAAGAGTATTCTGATCTGCCACAGATTTGTTACAAAAGTAGAAATTACAATAATGATGAAGGAAAAAAGCACTTTTTTGAAAGAAAGGTCTCTCGGCTGTTTAAACCGGAAAAAGTACATATAGGTAAACCAGAAAAAGAAGGTAAACCAAATGCACGTGAGGAACCAATATTCCAATTTTGTTCCAAGAAAAGAGAAGTTAAGCGCTATAATTAAATAGATAAGATATTTATAGCGCTGCTTTCCCATAAACAGGAAAGTAAAAAGTATTAATAAAGGGAGGCTGATAAATACATTATTTTTGAATCCGAAAAAGAAGAAGTATTTGACATAACTGGCAAGAAAAAACAAAGCAACCCCGATAAACGCATATAAAAAATTCAGTTTAAAATAACGACACAACATCCACATCGCTACCTGTAATAACGCAAAGTCAATGATCCGACAGACAAAATCCAGCCGAATATCATTGTTTAAGATTACATTTAAGATAGTATATTGATTGATGGGGAGATGAGACCAAACAACCGCCGTTGTTCCAAGCCCAAAGTAAGGGTTCCACAACGTAAAAATCCCCTCTTTTAAATAATCATAAAAGAGTTGAGAAAAATAATAATTGACCCTTACATCCGTATTTTCGTATTCCCATGCACCTCTGAAAAATTCATTGAACCAGTAAAAATAGCACAATGCAAAGGCCAGAAATATTATGGAGTACTGTACTGTTTCTTTTTTAAAGCGCATGCTATCAATAGCCCCCATGAGATCAAAGATATTACAAGAGAAGTATTAAAATACTTCAGATTGAATTTAAATAAGACGGAAGTATTTCCCTTTTTAATTTTTAATGCCCGGAATGCAATGTCACAATTAAGAATTTCCTTTTCTTCACCATTTATCCAGACACGCCACGATTTATCCCATTGATCAGTAAATACCAGAAACGCATCCTGGTTTGATTCAATATCCAATTGGACAGACTCCGGATTATAGCTTAATACCCTTATTGTATAGTGAAGCTTTTTACCATTAGAATCCTGCAATTTTAAAGCGTTGTTGTTATATCTATCCCCAAACAAAACCTGTTTTGAGACATCAAATTCTTTATCGAACAAAGTCTTTATTAATGTATCTTTCCCTTCAATAACTTGAAAATCATTCACAAAAGAAAATCGTGGCATATAATCCATGTATTCATAAATGTGTACCGTTATTGGGATATTGTCTAGATGTTTTAACCCCAAGCTTCCGCGATATTCGAAAAGTAAACCGGGATTATCCCTGGTAACCTTATCAGGTACCGTCTCTGTGATGTAATATTTCATATTTGCCAATTTGATCTGATTGGCATTAAAAGGATATTCAACATCTTTTTCCAGGTAATCTACATAAGTCTTGGCTAATTCTTCATAAACGAAACCTTTTGCTTTCATAACACTTTTTGGGAAATGGATATAAACAGGCGTTTGGACATGGTAATCTTTTTTCATAAAATATAAATACTCATCCGGAACAATACTATCTAAATAATTAACTTCACTAAGATGTGGCTGTAACATATTGTAGGGCATTACCCATTGGTTCAGCAAGGGGGATTTCCTATCAATAACAATCCGAAATGGCAGCTTATTTTTGCCAGTTTCCAGTTCCAGAATCCTTTCGATCAGTAATTTTCTATTATAAAAATGTACCATTGCATTCTGCTTAATAATAGAAAAAGATGGATTTGTTGGAAGAATAACCTGTTTCATATTGACTACTGCAATCAGCACAACCCCGGACAATAAAATGCCTATAATTATGATTCCTGAATATCTTTTCGCTTTTGTATTTTTATGAATACTGTTCCAGGTTGTGAAGGTAAATATTTTGTCGTTGGTAATCAAAGAGTACGAAATGACATTTCTCAATCCGTGGACAGCAATAATGGCCGCACATAGGTCAATGTATTGATTGTCTCTCTGTACAAACCAAGCCATTTGAAATATATCTAGCAAGATAATCTGCCCATGGTTCCTCATAAAATATATGGAAAGAATACTAAAGACACATACCTTCACAACCTTCGATTTGTGAAAATCAAGTATGCCTAACATGAAAAGTACAAGGAAAATATTTTTGAACAGGCTCCCATTCAGATTAAAGAAGTCCCTATCAAACCAGTCTTCTCCAAAATAGCAATAGGAAATCACGTTAAAGAGAAGGCATATTATGAACACGTGCTTAACATCATAGACTTTTTTTTCTTTAAGCAAGAGTAGATTAAACAAAAAATAAGAGATCAGTATTATAATAAATAATTTAAACGCCAAAAAATTCATGAGATTAATTAGATTTCCCGTAAATAAAGGGAGAGTGGTATTGTGGGGGGGGGATGTCATAATGAGTAATACTATACCAAGGCAAATGACCATGGGAAGAGTACGAATTATTATTATTTTATTGAGCGAAAGAAGCCTGAAGGCTGTATAAATCAAACACATCAGAACAGTCTCCTTTATCATGCCAGAATAATAAAAGGATAAGACAAACTCACGAATCCAATGGAAATCCAAAATTCTTACCAAAATCTTGGTAGAAAACCTCGAAGACTGCGCAAGATAATAGTGAACCGGACAAATCTGCCAGAGATTACATAACACTACGCTGCCCAATATAATTATATTGTAGATAATTGCGGTATAGACGGTCATCTTCTCTCTATACATCCACCACACAATGGAGTACAAGAAAAGAAACCACATAATCGTTAAGAACCAATAATCTACTCTTGTTCCTAACAACGAAAAATTCAAAACCAGTATCAAGGCTATGACAAATTTCTTAGGCTGGTTTTCTCGAAACAATTTGATAGAAAATAACAATATCAAAGGAATCGAGATATAAACATTGTTAATAAAAGGACACCAATAATAATATTTCACATAGCTTAATTGGAAATAAAATAATGCACCCAAAAAGCCATAGAATACCGGATACTTTAAATAATTACATAATATGATGACCGCCGCTTGTATCATCAAGAAATCGAGAATCCGAAACACAAATTCAGATTGTTTTGTTACTCCAAAAAATATATTAAAGAGGGAGTATTGGTTTATCGGTACGTGCGAAAAGCTGAGTGCGATATGTCCAAAGGCGTTATACGGATTCCATTGCGGGAAATTACCTTTCCATAAAGAATCAAAAAACGACTCTCTGAAAAAAAAGTAACTCACCAGGTCTGGAAAGAAATAAAAATAATCTTCTATAAATAATCTGTTAAACCAATAGTAACAGCAAGCAGCCAGAACCAATACATAGGCAATGATTTTCCGATTCATTACTGTTTTACCAAAGAGATACATGTTGATTTTTTGCCCCCCTTGTGCGCACAATAACGCCAAGCAATACTATCCATCCAATACCTGCCAATATCAGAAGAGGGTAAAAATATTTAAGATGATATCGAAACTCCACCTTGTGCGCACCTTTCGCTAATGGTACTCCCCTGAAGGCATGGTCCACCCTTAATATCCGTCGTGGTTTGTCGTCAACAAATACCCTCCAGTCTTCATCCCATGTATCAGTCAGGATCAAGATGGAATCTTCAGGAGAATTTGTTTCTACAGCAATATCGTGAGGCGAATAGCGCTTTACTTTGACATCTCCCATAAAGCCTTTATCAGAACCATCATTCAGGTGAAACTGGCTTAATTCAGGATAAGATTCATTGAAAAATGCAACCTTTGAGACATCAGTGCCTGTCTTGAATATGGTGTCCAGCAATTGCCGGCTATCTGAAATCACCATATAGTGATTGACTAAAAACGTCCGGGGCAAAACACAATTATTCTTATACAAATAAAATGTCCTATTAAACAAATTCAATGATTTATCAATCTCAAGAAATTTTTCGTCTTCTATTTCTGCCGGCCTTTCCATCGATTGAAAACTATCCAGATGTGAAAAGCACGGATTATCTAAAAATGCTTCAGGCGGTTTATGCGAGACAATATATTTCAGGTTTAGCAACTTCAGTTGATTTTCATTAAGTGGATAGGGGATTTCCTTAAATATTTGATCCCAATAGACAGCCTGGTTCTCTCTATCCTTCTCATTATTTAATTGCATACCCAGCACCTTTAAAACATTGATTGGATAATTTACATAAGGTGCGAATCCCTCCATAATCCTCTTTTTAATAAATTCTGTATAATATCTCGGGGTTAAACTGTCAAACACATCGACCTCTGCGAGATGCAAATGCCGGAATATGGTGTAATGATAATAGGTCCTATTTACCTCCGTAAGCATCCTGGCGGACGAATATCGGAATAGGTTATCAGATTCCTCCGTATTTTTAAGCAGATGATCTGACGTTTTTTTGAAAATATCGCTGAAATACTTGTGGTCAGAAATATAATGTGTCTGAAACCCTTGTGCCTTCGCAACCCTAAAAAGGCTTGCCCCGAAGACAAAAACTAACATGACACATATGGACATGAAGTACATTTCAACATATTTGTATGCCTCTTTCTTATTTCTTCCATAGAAGGCTATTATTTCCATGATATATTCATAAGAATATTTCATACCGTATAAGGCGATGATGATGGAAAAAAAATCGATCCAGCAGTTATCTCGTTGTATAAACCAGGCCATACCGCTGTGCAGCATCAATATCTGGACATGGCTTCTCATGAGGTAAATCAAAAGCATGCAAACCCAACATATCAGGATGGTCATGCTCTTTCTATAATTGCACAATCCAATCATGGCCATAATCATAAAAGACTCCTTGATTAGCGGATTCAAACTGTGAAAAAATTGCAGGTCCATTCGAGGCATGTATTCCTGCGGTTGTGTATATAAATACGCAAACAAAAAAATGGAGCAGGGAATAAACCAAACTTCCCGCAACGAATATGTACGTGAGGTTTTTAATGTAATATCAAAAAACAGTTTCAAAGCGCACAAAATCAGAAATATGCGAAATCCAAAGGACTGGAGGAAATAAGGAATAGATTCGAATATATCCAAACGAGAACCAAATGGATTAACGGAAAACAACATATTCTTTAACGGACTTAAAAAAATAACGCACAATACAAATATAATCATGAGCAGGGAACGGAAACATACCTCTCCCTTCCTTTTGAAAAAGTGATATAGACAATGCAAAACAAGAAATACGACCCCTAATATCAATGAAAACACAAAGAACTCGGAATACACAAAGCTTAAAATAAAATCTTTAATCCAATGAAATGATAAAATACCAGACAGGATTCCTCCTTTTGCACGGAAGCTCCTTTTTAGATAATTATAGACGAGAAACAGATGCCACCCGCTTATGGCGAGCACCGATATATTGACAATCACGTAGTGACAGAATATCTTCACGAGCATTTTACAGCGGACCTTTAGATTATTTGCTGCACGTATGCAGAAGAAGTAAGCGGAGACAAAAAATACAAAGGTGAATACAACCATGTTTATGAAAACAAACTCAGGCCTGCCGGATAACAAAGAAAGATTGATAAATAAAATGATGAAAAGCAGGTTTATATAGTTCAACTGACCCTTACAATACCGGAAAACAAACATGGTTATGAATGGGAAAAAAATGTACATATTAATATCGTATGGATAGATAAAGCCAAACCTCACATAGTTTAAATCGAAATAAAAAAGTCCGGCAATCAGGCATAAGGGAGAAGGCAGCTTAATGTCACGGCAGAAAAAATAATAACATGCCTGCAAAAGGGCAAAATCACAGATACGAAATACGAGTTCTGTTTTTAACCCAGCGCCGAAAATTAAATTAAACAAGGTATATTGATTCACCGGAATGTGGACCCAGCACATGGCAGGAGCCCCTGTTCCAAAATACGGGTCCCAGAGCAAAATTTTCCCTTTGCACAGATACTCAAGAAAAAGCCGCTTGAAAGAATAATACATATTTGAATCGGGATTGGAAAATGCAATATCGGCAACCAATAATTCATAAAAGGTATAATAATATGCGTACAACATGAGTGAAAAAATTATGATGGTTGCATAGCTGTGATACTTACTATGAAATTTTTTTCTTTTATAAAACATGTGTATTTATAATGGGTATGAGCATTTTTACCTTTGAGTCATGTGTATCAAATTTTTACAGCGAAATTGAATGAAAGGGGTTATTGGGAAAGGGTGTTTACTCTGTTTCTGGAAGAGAAAGAATAGCGGTTTTATGCCTAAAATGGTAAATAATAGAATCTTTTTAAAGCATAGATGAGTCCACGAACACGCCAGAAAGCATACTTTATGGAATCTATGGTTCATATCGCCAACAATATATTCAATTATATTCTCTTATTCCGCAAGAAGTGATTGTTATATATATCTTTAACCGTTTTACAATGCGGTCTTCTAATAAAATATTCTAAAAATGAAAATGCCCGGGCAAATGGATAACCAGCACGAACAAGGTCAATTTCGTCACAAATGTGATGGAAAAAAAGACCACCCAAGATAAAATAACACACTGGATGCCATAAAAAACTGAACAAAAAAACGATTGTATAACACTCAATGGTATGAAAGATATTAAGACCCAAAAGACCTTTAAAATCTTTTATGGCTTCTTCATGCAAAAGAAACATTCCTTTTAAGTCAGACTTTCCAGAAACTAAGACATATTCGATATAGTGATCAAGATCAATAAAAAAGTTTGCCAGACCAAAGGCAAGGGCAGATTTTGTTCCCCAAAATGGGTACAGTGCCCCTGTTGAAATTACAGAAATGAACAGATGGTTTTTTGGCATCATAACAGTTTATGAAGGTACGTTTTGTTAGCGTTAAATCAACCGATGGTCACTTTTTTCTGGAAATAATCAATCCGAGAAACGAATCTCTAAACAATCTACTGCATTTCAGGAGGAATGCTGTAGTTTTCGGGAAATTAACCACTTCTGATTTCTTATTCGAGACAACTACTTTATAAATTTTTTCCGCCGCTTTTCGATAATGTAACGGAAAAATCCCCCGGCGCTCCAGCCCCGTTACCATAGAACCTGGGTTTATCGTAGTAAAAGAAATACCACTATCAAAATATCTTATCCTGAAACACTCAAAGGCCATGTTTATTGCCACTTTACTGCTTGAATACCCAACAGCTTTTAACCCAACGCCACCTCTATAAGACGACAAGGAAGATATAGCGACGAATTTACCAAACCCCCTTTCCAAAAACAAAGGCAACCAGAGATCTAACAAATTCATAGAACCAAACAGGTTCACGTTGAAACATTTTAAAAAAGTCTCATAATCAAAACCATCTTCAAGGTCGCTTTCCATAACACCTGCATTCAAAATGACCACATCCGGTTGGAAATTCATGGCCCTCATTTCAGCAAAAACAGCCCTTGTCATCTGCCGGTCAGCAACATCACATTTCATGTAACGAAAGTTTGTATCAGCGATAAGGGTGTTTCCATATTCATGAAAAGCCTTCCTGGCCAGCCCCCATACTTCGTGGCCATTTTTACAGAATTTATAAGCTAATTCCTTGCCCAATCCGGAGGAAACTCCGGTTATCAAAATTTTCATTTTTCGAAGATTCATTTGCTCAATTTCTAAACGTTACAAAAATATGTCATGAATTCAATAATCTATTTTTTTTGCATTTCGCAAATCTTTTATAGAAACTTTTATGAGATTTAACCAAGTCCTAGGATCTAGGCCAAAAAAGCCATTATATTCATTGTTAGGAAGATGGTAGCAAGTCTGGCATGTATGTAAACACGCATGCTCCCAGGCCTTTTTGAAACCCACTTCCATAAAATTTAAGGCATCAAACCGATTATTTAAGGCTATACATGGAAATACTTTTCCATTACCTTCGAGAACACACATCCTTCTTCCCCAATAACATTTTATTTTTCTTAAATCACTTGGAACCTCACCATCAAATAATTGAATTTTTTTGTATGAAAATGGCCAATTTAACGCATATTCCAAATTCTTCAAAGAAAACAAGAATGGATATCCTTTTTTCTTATAGTCAATAATTCTCCTTAAAATATCCCGGATTTCATCATCACTCAAGACTAAATCAGATTTTGAATCATCGACACTCTTATACAAAAAACACACACCAAATAATATTCTTTTCTTTAAAGTAAAATCCATTAGAAAGTCAACGGACTCTTTATTCCTTTTCGTTAAAGTAGCGTTTATTCTTATGGGGATATTGTATTTTTTTGCCTCTTCTATCCCTTTCATGATCCTTTTAAAAGAACCTTTTCCACGAATTGAATCGTGAATTTTTTCCTCTCCGTCTAAACTAATACAAAGATGACTCACATCTTGCAATTCAGCAGCACGATCGGCCAAAAAAAACCCATTTGTTACTAGACTTGCGAGCATCCCTTTATCGTTCACTAATTGAATAATATCTTTAACATTTTTCCTCAACAGTGGTTCACCACCAGACAATATGATAAACCTTGTACCCATCGCATAGCTCTCATCTAGAAATCTTTTTATTGATTCAAGAGACAAATCCTTGTCCGCTTTTTTTTGATAACTATAGTAACAATAAGCACATTCCAAATTACATCGATTGGTAATGGCCAAAGAGACTATTAATGGGCCTCTCGTTTTTACCAAGGATGATTTTAACGCTTGGATCGCAAATTTTATTCTTGCATTAAAGCGATGGCTTTTCCTTTTCATAATAATCAAATAGTATTTAACTAATAGCTTTTTCTATAACGCCAGATTAATTTGAAGGTCTCAAAGTAGCTCAAATTCCGTTCACTCTTGTACCGTAAAACCAAGCTTAATAATAATAAGATAAAGAAAAACCAACCACATTTCAAATGGATAATTTTCTTGAACACTCTTTTTAACCTTGGATATTTAACCGACAGGAAGAATACATGATGGATATTTTTTAATTTATACATTTCTTTTGATCTCACAGGAGTATCTACGAAAAAAGACTCATTAAGATCTTCTAATGAATAATCTTCCTTTAAAAGATTTTCCTGTATCATATATTCAGCAATTTTTGTTCTGGGGAAAGGGGTAAATAAAGAGACAAAGGTGAAATCACTTTTAATTTTAATATTCAACTCAATGGTTTCAAATGCATTCTCCACTGTTTCCTTGGGCAAACCAACCATATTTGAGGTTTGTACTCTAATCCCATACTGCTTTAACAACCTGGCAGCATTTATAATCTGTACATCAGTTATATTTTTATTTAAAATTTCTCGACGTAATTTTTCACTCCCTGTTTCTATCCCAAAACTAACGGTGTGACAATCTCCTTCTAATAAAATTTGTACAAGATCCTCATCGATTAAATCTGCACGAATAGTACATTCAAAAGGAATATTGATTTCCTTATTATATAACTTTACGAATCGTCCCAACCACTTTTTGTTCATGGTAAAAAGGTCATCAGCGAAAAATACGGAGGTAAAAGCATATTTCGTTTTAACTCCTTTTATCTCTTCAATAAAATGCTCCGCCTCTTTTTGTCTAATATACGTCCCATAACCTTTAAACATCTCAAATAAATTAATATTCTGGCAAAAGCTACATTTGTAAGGACAACCGCGAGATGACATGAAATATTTTAATTTATCATCCTTAAATTGCGTATAGGTATTATAGTATATTTCTCTATCATCAAAATAAGAGTTTAAATCGGAAAATAGATACTCCTTATCATTTCTGATAACCTTATTATTTTTATTAAACCACAACCCTTTCACGGAATAATCAATATCTCCCGCTTCCAAACTCTTGATTAAGTATAAAACCGGTATTTCACCATCCGAATTACAAATTGCATTTACTCCTTTTATATTAATTACATCTTCAGGGTATAATATGGAATGAATACCTCCGACAATAATAAATGCGTCGGGAAATTGAGAACAAACCTCCGGCACAATCTTCTTTAACCATTTATGCTCTGTTGATAATACCGAAAAACCAATAATATCCGGCTGTGTTTTCTTTAATGCTTGGATATAATTTCTTTCCAAATTTGTAATAACAACATCGGAGTTATAACCGTGTTTTTTTAAAAATCCAGAAATAGACATCACACCAAAGTAACAAAAAGGCTGTTTCTGCACAAAAGTAAGTTTCATCTCTAAATTCTCTTAATTTTAAAACCCCTAACGAAGTCGTTTTCCCAAGTGTTGCACTTCAATGTTGAATATGCCCAATCATAATCTTATACCTCTAAAAAAGAATTTGCGGCAATTAGTGCTTGACAAAATATATTTAAAAGTTCTTAAGAACACCGTTCCAGTAAGGAGTAATAGGTAAAATAATGTCCGTAGAGATGACAATTCTTTCTTAGATACCTCAAACCACTTCCCACTGCCACCTAACTTAGTATTAAAAAGTTTCTTCAGGTTGGTGAAATTAAGATAAAATAGCAGATTTGCCAAAAGAACAGTTCCTTCCAGTTCCTTTTCACTAGTACCTTCTGGTATATATGGAAGTGGGTGTTTTCTTCTAATTCCCGCAGTAACTGCTGCAGCAGAACTAAAATTTATCCACATGGGTTCCTTTTTTATTTTATCTTTTACCATTTCATACATCTGTGTTCCTGGATATGGAGTCGCGTTGTTGAATCTGGCTCTATCAATTCCAATCTCAAGAGAAAGAGCAAAGGCTTTAAATCGGTCATCAAAAGTCTCCGTTGGAAAACCATAGATGAATGTGGCTTCCACAGTAAAACCCATTTCTTTGGCAAGCTTTATAGCATCTATATTTTCTTGAACAGTTTCGCCTTTGTTAATTAATTTCATCAAACTTTCAGATGCAGTTTCCACACCGAACATCAAACTGTCAAAGTTAGCAGCCCTCATGACCTTCATAAGTTCCCTATTAATACTGTCACCACGTGTCTGTACCCCAAAAGAAGCCTTTTTGTGAAATCCCCTTTTCTGAATTAGAGAACATAATTCATATACCCTTTCCTTGTTACCTGTGAAATAATCATCAAAAAAAAGAATGTTTGGTTGTTTTAATTCGTTAATTAAATAATCAAGTTCTTCTATCACCCTTTCCGATGGAACGTATCTGTATCTTCTTTTTGTAATAACTCTCTGACTGCAAAAGATACAATCAAAAGGACACCCTCTTGAAGTTAGAATGAAACCTAAATTATATTTTGAGGAATCATACATATCGTAGGGGAACATGGGAACATCGTTTACATCCACCATTTTTGTGGCAGGCTTGGTGTAAAAAATCTGTCCATCTTCAACAAATCCTATGTTTTCAAGCTTGTCACGATCAATTCTTCCCGACTTAATCTGTTGAACGAGTTCTAAAAAAGTATATTCCGCCTCTCCTTTAACAATAAAATCAACGCTTCCCTCTTTAAGAATCTCATCCGGCATTACTGTGGGGTGGATACCACCAAATATTACTGTTGCCTCTTTATCAACAGACTTAATGTCTTCTGCTATTTTATAACCACTTGCCACGTTGGCAGTCATAGCACTAATGCCAACAATGTAAGGTTTTTTGCATTCTTTGAGAAATACCTCTATTGATTTTTTGTTAATATCTACTAATTCCTGGTCTATAATTTTAACTGAAAATCCTTTTTTTCTCATGAAACCAGCAATAATTCCCACCCCTATCGGCACACTTCTTGGTACAAACCTCTTAAACCTTCCAAGTTGTGTATTGATTGGGGATATTAAAAGTAAATCATACATTACAGTACCTTTCAAAAATAGAGTTATTACTTTTTTAGTACTAAATGGGCATCCCGAAATCCAAGAAGCCTACTCCATGCCAATACTATCAATGCCGCAAAATACAAAAGCCTTCCTGCAAGAATATAACAATTTCCTTTACATCCCAGTTGTTTCATATTTACCAGTCGTTTTAATCGAACAGAAAGCATCTCTGATATACCATAACTACGCGGGATTGCTTCTTTGGACAGAGAACCAGCACTATCTATCTCATAAAGTATCTTTATACGTCGGGCCGTCTCACTCATGTTAAATAAATGAAAATAGGTATAGGCCAGGGCATTATAAACGATGAAGGCATAAAAACCGGTAATAATAACTTCGATTATAGGCAATGGATGACGCAAGAATACAAAAAACCATAAAATTAAACCAATGGGTATTTGACCAATAATGGTACAACCAATTGCCATAAGTTGTGGTGGAATCTGGCGCAGACACCTAGAAGCGACCATGTGGATAATAAAAATTTGGAGAGGTGTACTTGCAAGAATAAGGAGTATTTTTATAATCATAATTTAGCCACAAAGGCACTAAGACACAAAAACTATTTTCTCTCTAAAACGTCACCGTATTAGCCACGGATGAACCTGGCGCGGCCTCTGGCCGCAACCAAATTCGAAATTCGAATATCGAAATACGAAACAATTTCAAATGACAAAAAACTCAATGCTCCAAACTTTACGTAAGCCTCAT
>CAYHWX010000083.1:0-16408 GCA_964360245.1 uncultured Vicingus sp. | reverse complement strand
TCCCTAATTCCATTGCCGAGAGGGCAAAAACAGCAAAAGCAAAGAGCCAATTAAAGACCCGCCCGGTCCCTTTTTTGACGATATAAATTCCGCCTCCCAGAAGCAGGACAGAACTAATTAAAGGCGCTATGGGATAAAGATTCATTTTTGACTTACTCCCTGCAGGCTTTCTTCCGCCTTCTGCCACAAAACATCCTGCTTATGAGTTAGGAATTTATACAGGCCCACCAGCGCGGCTGAATTCATCACACAGAACATCCGCGGGATGTCAAAAATCCGGTTTGAACGCCTATATGCGCACCCAAACAAAGCAAGACTATAAAATATAACCTGCAAAATCATGGTTATCCAATAAAAATAATTGCTCAAAATAAAAAAATTGCCGATAAAAATAGCAATTAACGCGAATGGGACCACAAGCCGCATGAATTTATGGGAAATAAACTGCCAAGCAATCGGGCTCTTCCATGGGTTAAGAAGCCACCGCATATACACAAAAAGTTGGAAATTACCGGCTAAAGTGCGCGTCTTTCTCAAGAATTCCTCTTTGGCATTTCTTGAGTAGCGGTCGTAGAGCTTTGCTTTTGAGTCAAATATCGCCCGGTAACCTTTTTGAACGATACTCATTGGTATATAAACATCATCCAAAATCAAATTCTTCGGCAATTCTGGATACAGCTCTCTTCTTATCGCATATAGCGCGCCGGTTGCGCCTAACATTGAGCCCATTGCTGATTCGCATTTCCTGATAAACTTCTCGTATTTCCAATATAAGCCGACTCCGTTTCCCGCTTTGTTTTGTGTATCTTCAAAATGCAATGCCGCGCTTACCGAGCCTACTTTCGCGTCAGCAAAGTTTTTTACCAGCTCCTTCAAACAATCTTTGTCTAAATTCTGCCTTGCATCGGTAAAGACGATTATCTCTGCCTTGGCTTCTTTTGCAAGGATATTAAGCATATTCGGTTTTCCCTGCCTGTTTTGCGCGCGGAAAAGTTTTAATCTGTGGTTAGCGTATTTTGAGATTATTTCTTCTGTTTTATCTGTTGAACCGTCAGAACCTATTAAAATTTCTATTCTCTGGTCAGGATAATCAAGATGCAATAAAGATAAAATCTTACTCTCAATATTTTTCTCTTCATTATGCGCTGACATAAGAACGGATACGGTAGGATAAACATATATCCCCCTTACCTTCTGCTTGCAGAAATGAGAAATCAGATACACAAATAACGGATACGCGAGGTATGTATATAGAGTGATGAGAATAGATGTCCAGAATAGAAGTTTCATTTTAATATTCTAGTCCTTAGCCTATCGTAATTTCTTGCTCCAAACATCTTCTTGGAGGCGCTTTTAATAAATTCTCTTGTTCTATCCTTGAGAGGAAGTCCGTTTTTCAGCACTTTTTTAAAGTATTCCAAATCCCATCCTGATTTAACAGCGATGCGCCCTGATTTAAAACCGTCTGAATCTGAAATGTTAGAGGTAAATATGGCTTTATATCCTGCTTCCTTTGCTTTGGCGGTAACCTTTTCGTTACAGAATCCTCTTGGCACGGAGAAATAATCAACAGCCGCCCCCAATTTTTCTTCCAGTATTTTCTTTGACCACTTTATTTCATACTCAAGGTCCTCGTCGCTTTGACCGTCAAGGATTATATGCGTCATTCCGTGCGAGCCAATAATCATCCCGGCTGAATGTAATTCTCTTATTTTTTCCCAGTTCATATAGCCGGGGCGGCCTACGCGATTAATAGTGATGAAAAAGTATGCCTTAAGCTCAAATTCCCTTAGCGCGGGAAAAGCAACGTGGTAATTGTTCAGGAAACCGTCATCAAAAGTAAGAATTATTTTGCCCGGGGCTCTATGTTCAGCCAGCGCGACCAGCTGAACCTGGCTATGAAAGTCTTCTTCTGAAATACTGTATAATGAGCTTCCGGTTTCCTGCCCGCACGGCGCTGTGCCGATTGAGTGATACATAAGAATCTTTGCTTTTTTCATCTTAGCTAAGTTCAATGTTATCTAAGTGCAAGCGATACGTTGAAGCCGGTGTTTCAATAAACAGTTTCATATATGATATGTTTTCTAAATCAAGATGTTTAGCCAGTTCTTCTTTAGTTACGATTATCTTAACTAATGTTTTGGGAAGTATTGTAAATTCCTTTTCAAAGCTTCGCTTAGGATACTTTGCTCCACTTTTAAACTTAAGCGTAATTTTAGCCGTAAAATCAGGATCGCCAAGCACTTCACAAGATAAAGCTTTCATACCTTTCCAATTAAGGCAATTCTTGCCCATTACGTCAAAGAAAATACCCGGATAATTGGTTCCTGCGGGAAACTCTATTAAAAGTGAATACTTTCCGTTCATAGCAAATTTTTCATCCCATAGCATGCTTGATTCCGCCTGCTCAAACATCTTTAGTTCATTCTGATATTCAAAACTTATGCGAGAGCCGGGAATAAATTTACTGACGTAACTGCCTTTTTTATTTTGAGAATAAGAATCACACATATTTAATACATAGGAGCCAAACTTATAAAAAATAAATATACTGCCTGAAATTAAGCCTACCAGCAGAAAGCCTGAGGCTATGCCGAAAACAAAAAAGAAAACTTTCTTTGATTTATTCATTGTAGTCTATCTCTAAAAAGTTCACGGAATGAGCCGGAATTTTATATATAAATTCTTTTCTAATATTTTCTATCGAAAGTTCTTTTATTTGAACTGCTTTTGGATTGCCGTCGTTTTGCGATGTTAATTCTAAGCCTGTCAGAATGAAAAGTTTGCCCTGTGGGTTCGGTTCCATGGATTGCATAATAACCTTAACCTTATAATCATTTTTTTCGTGCTTGTTAATTAAAACTAATACAACTCGTTTCTTATCTGAAAATTTGCTTGCATAGCATGAGATAAACGGGACATTGCCATGATAGTCTCCGCTCCACCAGTTCCTTTCTTTATAATAGATTGGAGATCCGGTTACTTGGCTTTTAACTAAAATATCACCAAAGTGCTGAGCATAAAGCTGGATTGCAAATGCCTTAGGCCTGATAATTTCTCCATCCCAGCGTTGACCTCCCCATCCTGCTTCTTTATCCCATCCGCGAATCAAACCATAGCCTATGGCTTGTAAAGTATAATGTGCTGATATTGTAACGCCTTGTTGAGCAAATTTCCCTAAACAATCAGCATAAAATATGGCATTTGCAAGCGACCATTGCGCTACACCTTGAGTATATGGCGGCGGGTCAGAGCTTGGCGCATCCCAAGCGCCATCCCATTCTAAAAATGTAATTTCAATTTTGCCTTTTCTATTAGAAACATATTTAGAAATCAGCTCTTTCGCATTACTTACTATTTCCGGAATTTTCAGGTAGCCAGCCATAACCTCATAAGGAGTTGGGTGTGTTCTACCATCTACTTTATGAGATGCATTGATATGATTTGGATACCAGTGGACCGAAATAAAGTCAATTAATTCTCCGGCATTCTGCAGGAGAGTTTTGTTAAAAGCTTCGTTGCTTTCCGTTGCCCAGTCAACGCCAATTTTAATTGTTGGATCAACTTTTTTCATTTGAGCTGTAAATTCTTTTACTTTATCCGAATACTGTTCCGCGCTCATATACCCCTTATCCCAGTCTCCATAGACTTCATTTCCCAATTCCCAGTAGTCAACTCTGAAATTTGCTTTATTATTCAGGTAGTCAACCAGTTCCGCTGCTTCTTGTGCTGTGCCGGATTCGATGTTCACCTGCATAATCAGTTTTGTATTTGTCCTTTTGCAAAATTCAATAAGGTGGTCAACTTTTCGTAACGGCACATTGGCGTATCTTTGCTCAAAATCAAAAGTCCCTGCTTTCCAATGGTAACCGGGAGAGCCTCCTCCAGGGAATCTAAGGCAGGTTATGCCGGTAGATTTAACAAATTTCATAATATCCGGCTCAGTTTCCATCTGCGGAGCAAGGTTGGTTCCGTAAAGCAGCGGATTCACCCGCTCTATTTCTACTGAAGGATCAACGGAAATTGAAATCTCTCCGGTTTCCGCCTTTCCTGTTTCTTTCTTTTGGTTATGTTCTTCGGCCAATGATTGCTTAGGCTCTATTTTAAAATGTTTGCCGAGGAGTGATTTAAGGGCCGGTTTTATCCTGTCTTTGTTTTTGAGCGCAAATAATGACAGGCCAAGCAGCGAAGAGCCCATCAGGCAGCCAATTACTAATCCAAAAATGTAAAACCTAATATCTTTTTTCATGAGGCTATGGTTTTATAGATATTGTTTAGTTTTTGAGAGATTATCTTCCAGTCGTAACAATTGCATGCAAGCTCCCTTCCTGCCTGCCCGAGGTTCTTTCTTTTTTGTTCATCTTCAAGAAGCGCCAAGATGCTATTAGCAATATGCAAAGGATAATCTTGAATAATAATGTTATATCCATCTGTATATTTTATTCCTTCGGCTGCTATCGTGGTAGATACAATAGCTTTACCCATTGCCATAGCTTCTAATATTTTAAGGCGCGTGCCCCCGCCTACTCTTAGAGGCACAACAAAAATCTTAGACTTGGCAATATATGGCCTGACATCATCAACTACTCCGGTAATAATAATTCTGTTGTCCTTATTGCCTAAAGATAATACTTCTTTTGATGGATTCTTTCCTACGATGTAAAACTTAACCTGATTATTCTTTTTCCAAATCAAAGGCAAAATTTCTTTTACAAAATAAATAACCGCATCGCTATTAGGCAGCCAGTCCATTGAACCGGTAAACACCAGCGAATTCTCTTCTTTTAGCTCATAGGTCATAGTTGATAGGTTAAAATACTCAGTATCAACGCCGTTTGAGATTACTTCAACTTCGGCTTTATTTTCTGACATCTTTAGTAGGTTCTTTTTATCATCTTCTGAGACAGTTAAGCATTTTGTAAATTTGCTTACTATGTTACCTTCAAATCTGGCCATCTTTTTGGATTGCGACTTAAAAAGTAGTTTTTTAATCAAACTCTTTTCGATAGATGCGCAGCGTTCAAGAATAACTGATTCAACATTATGCTCGTCTAAAATACAAGGTAAACCGTTAACGGCCCCTCTGTATTGGCCCATGTGCAGATGGTCAAAATGAATTATGTCAAATTTTTCATTGCTTAACAACTCTTTAAGTCTGCCTCTCATTTCTTCGGAAGAATATTTCTCAATGGAAACTGGTAGATGTCCTAGTATTTTTGACATCCTGATTTTATCATTAGCTTTTACCAGATGCACGTCTATCCCTATCCTTTTTAAATCATTTACTGCTTTATCGTCTTCTTCATGATAAAAAGACAAAAGGCTTACATGATTATTTTTTGCCGTATTTTTTAACAGGTTATATGTCCTGATTTTTGCTCCAGTATCAGCCGGTAAAGGCAGCCTAGGAGTTACAAATAGTATCTTCATAAACTTTTTTGTAAGAATCCACCATTTTTTCCAAAGAATAATTTTCTTTTACAAATTGCATAGAGTTTCCCCCGTAAGTTTTTCTTAAAGATGGCTGTAGTATATAAGTTAAAATAGCCTTATATATGGCATCGGAAGACCCGGGATTTATCAAAAGCCCGGTGAAGCCCTCCTTTTTTATCAAGTCAGGAGTACCTCCTACGTTAGTTGCTACTATCGCTTTTCCAAAACCCATTGCTTCTAATATTGTTAGAGGGAAATGTTCTAGCAATGAAGGTGATACATAGATATCAATTGAGTTATAATATTTTGTAACATCTTTCTGAAACCCGGTAAATGTTACATTTTCTTTTACGCCCAATGAGCTAGTTAATCCTTCAAGTTCGTTTCTTAATTCTCCATCACCTACAATTATAAGTTGGAGATCAGGGTAATCTTTTATTGCTCTTGAGAATGCTTCTAGTAAGTATTTATGCCCTTTTTCCGGGCTTAACCTGCCAATACTCCCGATAACCAACCCTTTTTTATCTTTGGATAAAGTGTTATTGCAACTGCTAACTTCTAAGGATACTCCATTATTTATAATTGAGGGCTTGGGTGAGCCATTCTTGAACCATTTTCTAAGGCTGTCATCTACAAGGATGACTTTATTGAAAAAGCGTAAAATAAACCTATCTATGGATTCATAAAATCTTAATTTAGCCCCACCCCCAATGTATCCGTGCAAAGTAGTAACTATGGGTATTTTTGTTTTCCTGGCAGCCAACAAGCCAAGTAAATTCGCCTTATAATTATGTGCATGGAGTACACTAATATCATTTTGCCTGATAAATTCGCAGATTTTGTCAACAGATTTGAAATCAAACCTGCCCCGGGATTCTATGGTTATTGCGGGTATCTCCTTATCTTTTGCCTCGTCAATTAATTCGGAATGCGGATTATATGAATTCTTAATTCCAATAACCCATGATTTTATGCCGTTATAATTCATATTAGCTGCTAAGCTTAACATTACCTTTTCGGCCCCAAATAAGCCGTTACTGCTGATTAGATGGCAAATATTGATCTGCTTCATTTTCTTGGGGACAAAGGGGGTTTCTAAGGTGCGTTCATATTTCTGAATCATTCTCTGAATGCTATAATTTTCAACAACTTTTCTTTTTGCTGCCTGACCAAGCCTTTGCCTTAACTCCTTATTATCCAGCAGCGAGATTATGGTTTCTGCTAAAGCATGGCTATTCGCAGGATCAACTAACAATCCTTCCTCTTTATTGGTAATGAGTTCTGTATTGCCCCCAACTCGTGTTGAGATAATCGGCTTTCCCGCTGCCATATATTCTAAAAGCGTATTTGATAATCCTTCGCTAAGCGAAGGCAAGACGCATACATCCATTATTGACAATAGTTCCGGGATATCGCTTCGCTGCCCTAAGAACTGAATATTGTTTTCTATGTTTAGTTTCTTTGCCTGAGATACCAGCGAATCTTTTATTTCCCCGGCTCCGACGAAAAGAAATTGTGCGTCAGAGAATCGTTTGAGCACTTTAACTGCGGCTTCAACCAGATATCTTTGTCCTTTTATCGATCTGAGATTGCCAACGCATCCTACGACAGGAGTGCCTAATGTTAACTTAAGTTCGCCCATTTTTTCCGGTATCTCACAAATGATTTCAAAACGATTCACATCTACTCCATTGTGAATCACTTCAATTTTATCAGATTTTACATTTTCTGATTCTACGACAATCTTCTTTACGGCATCGGAAACCACAATAATATTATTAACCCAGCGATTTACAAATTTGTATGCTGAAGTATGAACTTTTTTTCTCCAAAATCCTTCGTCTCTTCTATTAGAAATTATAAATGGGGCTCTTGCAAATTTTCCAAAAACCGTTCCCCATACATCTGAACCGAAGTGATAGGTCATTAAAATATCAGCTTTTCCTTTTTTAATATCATTAGCAAACTTAAAACCTTGCCAAATTCCATTGAAACTATAAATTCGTTTTATGCCCAAACCCATTACTTCGCAATCTAAAGTTTTCATCTCTTCAGGCACTTGTTTTTGATGAAGAATATACAGTCTTACATCAAATCTTTCCCTATTTATCCCCTTTATGAGTTCATAGACCTGCCGTTCTGCTCCAGCTAAAATATCTTCTAGAACGTCAATTAGTATTACTAACTTTAGCTTCATTTTTTAGCCAATTCCTTCATTGAGATAATCCGTCCTCTTTCAACTAATCCTAAAAATACCCAGTAATAAGATCCCAGCGGAGTATGAGTCCACCTATCACCAAACATATTTGCCACAATCATAGCAACAACACATGCCATAAAACCCAATCCAAGCCCTTTCAGGAACCGATTATTTGCGATTTTGTATAATTTCAAGCTAGAGCGAAAAGACAGGTAGAATATAATCAAAAAAATAGTTATACCAATAATGCCCTGCTCTGCTAAGATTTTTATGAATATATTATGCGTATCTCCCAACTCAAATCCTAAATACCACACAGTATTGAAACCTGCGCCTGTAATAGGATTATGTTTAAATAAATCTATGCTCTGCCGCCACATGATTAATCTTTTTTCAGCTGAGCTTTCAAGCTGCCCTTCTTTTGTTTTTGTTTCGTTTACTCTCTCAACTACCTGTTGCGGAAGCACGGTTTGCCAAAAAAACAGGAAGAATAGCAGAGGAATAAGTAATTTTTTGCTCTTAAAAAGACATATAAATATAGCGCCTAACATGAATGCGGTATATGCTCCCCTGGAAAATAAAAATAATACACAAAAGATATTGAGAAATATTATAAAGGCGAATATTAACTTCCTAATCTTTAATCTGTCATATAGAAATATACCCAATAGTACGAAAGTGTAGGTTGCATAAAAAGCCGCGGTTTCATTCGGCCCTAACCAGACAAAGGTTCCTTCAAACCTATCCCTTGCCCCTAATCCGGATGACCAATGAATTTGATTTATTACATAATAATTCATCAGCAACATTGATAAAAGCATACAAAGAACTATCCATTTAATGTGCTTTACTTCCTTTATATTGTTTATGGTAATAAAATAAAGCAAAGGAAATATCATATAATTCTTCCAATTTTGAAGTCGTGGATCGGTTGGGTTAATTGGAGCTGGAAAGCCAAGGAAAGAACTCCCCTGCCATAAAGAAAAATAAGTATATATCCCCATAATAATAAGTAATAGATTAAAGGACGTGGGGACAAACATCTTTTCTCGTTTAAAAATTGAACTGAAGAGCCATCCTAATGTCATACAAATAAGAAGAATATCGTTTAAATTGTTTCCTAGCGTAAATTGATAAAGTCTTTCAACAACGTTTTGCAATGGCAATAGTGGAACTAAAAACAAAAGTCCTAATTTTACCCGTCCGGTTAAAGATAAAAATGCTACTATTAATACTGTAGAATAAAGTAAAAGTGGGGCTATCCCTTTAACCACAGTTAAAATTCCAGTATTCATTTTATTATTATTTTTGCCGGAACGCCTACCGCAGTAGCTCCTTCAGGAACATCTGAAATTACTACTGCATTCGCTCCAATTCTTGTATTACTGCCTACCAAAATTTTCCCCAATACCTTCGCGCCTGAGCCTATAAATATATTATCCCCAAGCGTAGGTATGCCTATTTTTCCCAGCCCTTTAGAGCCAATAGTCACTCCATGAGCAATAGTTAAGTTTCTTCCTGCTCTAACGCCATGATTAATTATAATAAGGCCTGTATGGCCTATATGTAATCCTGGGCCAATATCAACCTCAGGAGGTAAAGATATCCCAAGAAATACTTCTGATAATTTAAATAAAATAAAACAGATAATCCGGATAGGAATCTTTACTATTGGGATATCAATAAGAAAAAATGACCTGTTAATCCTGTATGCGATAGTTGCCCATACTCCTCCTTCAAAGAAAGTATAGAAAAGTCCTTTAAGCCCACTTAATTTCCAAGTGGTTAAATCGCGATACAAATATTTAAATTGAGTAAACATTCTATTTTTCCTTATTTTGATTGCCCCAAAAGAACTCTTTCAGTTGTTTTTCCCATTTTTCTCGCGAGCTCTGCAAGTTAAGGGACTCCCACTTTTTGATGCATTTTGATTTATATTCCTCAATTGAGCATAATTTTTTAGCAGGAACGCCGGCTACTACAGTATCATGAGGAACATCTTTTGTAACAACAGAACCAGCTCCAACTACAGAATTAGGGCCAATAGTGACGTTGGGCAGTATAATGCTGTTAATACCGATAAAACAATTATCTTTAATCTCAATCTTGCCAAATACATTTAAATCAGGAATTTCGTCTCTAAATATCCAAGCCCCACCATCGTGGGTAATAAACTTTACTCCCTCGGTTATTGTGCAATGGTTACCGATTCTCACTAAATAAGGTTCGGAACCAAAGTCTCTTAAATAAATTCTGTTATTTTCTCCTATTACCATCCCTCTTTTTTTCAAATAATTCTCAATAGTGAATTCATCATGAAAATTTAACTCTATTTTTTCTTTTATTTCTTTTAGCAATTTAATTATCACAGGCATTAACCTTTCTTATGAAAGAAAACTTAGATAGGCATTTTGCTAGGATTATCCAACTAGACAATGAAAAAGGCCATATAGAAATAGCTTTGAGAATTGCTTTTGTCGCAGAGCGATAATCAGTGTTGTTATAATACTCACCACTAAACTGGTTGGAAATATCTGAAAAATAAATCCTCCTTTTAATTTTATTTGAAAAACTAGTTGGAGGGCAATATTTATTTAAAACATAGTTTCTCGCTTCAGTCATAAGTTTCAAGTTTTTGCTCATGCTGTTTTGTCTAATGCGGTAACAAGCCAGGACTGTGTCTTGGTAAACAATTTTACAATCTTTAGATATCCTTAGCCACATCTCTCTATCCTCACATCCCAAACGTGATAAGTTTTCGTCAAATTTTCCATGCGTGCCAAAGGATCTCTTTCTTATAAGTATTGTCGGCAAAGAAAGGTGTGCTTTTAAGAGCAAAATATTATTGAATATGTAACCATTGAGGTATTTAGGGTTTCTTTTGAGAACGCCAAGGTCTTTTCCGTCTTCAGAAAGATACTTAATATTAGCATGAGTTAAATCAACATCTAACTGGGAAGATAAAATATTGACTCCATTTTCTAATCGATTGGGCAAAAAAGTATCGTCAGAATCAAGTAAGGCGATGTATTCACCTTTTGAGTTGTCTATTGCTACGTTACGAGTAATCGCCAGGCCCTTATTTTCCTGTTCAAAATACTTAATTTTCTCAGGGTATTGTTCTAAATACGGTTTAATTATTTGATTAGTATTATCCGCAGAGCCATCGTTAACAATGATGATTTCGAAGTCTTGAAAAGTCTGATTTAATGCGCTTTCAATTGCTTCAGGCAAATATTTTGCGCAATTATATGTGGGAATAATTACACTAACTTTAGGCATAATAATTAAGTTTGAAGTATGAAAGTAGTGTTAATAAAATCACTAATAATTTTCGGGAATAATTGTATTCTTTTTCTGAACATAAGATTCTTTCTAAATAAAAAAAATGCGAAATGTTTCAAGATTCCGCGCCTGGTAAATATAATGGACATTTTGATATTCCAAAAAAGGCTTTACTATTGATTTTGTTTGGTCTGTAGAGCCATCGTCAATAATAATAATTTCGTAATCCTTGTAAGTCTGACTTAAAACAGAATCGATAGCCTTTAATAGATATTTGCCACAATTATACGTTGGAATTATTACGCTAACTATAGCCATATTTATTATTTAATTTCTTTTGAATTTATTAATGACTTCTTCGTAAGCTTCAAAGGTTTTTTTTGCTGTAACAGCAAGACTAAAATTTTGTTTAATCCTATCAATAGCAGCTAAGCCTAATTCTTTTCTCAAAGACTCGTTCTTAATAAGTGAAATCATGGCATTCGCCAATTCAACACAGCTATACGGCTGGACTAAAATACCGTCTTTATTACTAGTTATTATTTCGGGTATCCCCCCCACTCTTGTAGCAATCACACTTACACCGCAAGCCATTGCTTCCAAGACTGAAAAAGACAGAGCTTCGTAAAGCGAAGGAAACACGGAAATTAATGAATTTCTGTAATAATCTACCAATTTGTCTTGTGGAACAGGTTCCATAAAACTAACTTTATTCAGGCTAGACTTATTAAGATATTTTAAAAGATAATTTTTGTATGAACCTTTATGTTCTTTAATCCGACACGTATCTCCCCCTATAAATAAAAATTTCATCTCGGGAAATTCTTTTAATACAAGCGGAATAGCTTGAAATAAAAACTCGACCCCCTTAATCCAATCAATTAATCCTACAAAAAGAATATATTTATCAGTGGATTTTTTAACCGAATTTGGTTTAAACATATTTGTATCAACTCCATTATAAAGAGTAAATATCTTTTTTCGATCTATTTTCCAATACTTACTTATTAAATCTGCATAATTGTTAGAAACAGCAGTAATAAAATCGGCATTCGCTAATAACCTTTTCTCTAACAAAAATTTATTAGCAAATGAGAAAATATTCCTATGATAATTAAAAACATACTGATTTGCTATCGACATATAACCGTGTAACCTAACCACTAAAGGAATACGCTTATTAAATGAAAACCATAGCCCTTCCGATAGCCAGTCAGGACACTCAACAATATTAAATCCAAATTGATCAATTAAATGGTTAATTTTTTCTGAAACTTTACGACTATGGTTTAATGTAAATATTGGTACCATTTTATTTATAATCCACGATCCTTTAAATAAATCATCGTCACCGTCCGTATAACAAATGTTGACTTCATTATTAGTTTCTAAATAAAACTTCCTATTAATTGAAGACGAAATAACATAAGATTCACAACCTATTTTTGATAAATATTTTGCCATATTATATGTATAGCACTCAATTCCACCTTTAAACCAGTGTAAAGTTTTACATAAATAACAGATTTTCATATTAATATTTAATCTCGTTTTTTTTCACACACCCACATAACCATATGTGGTGCTAGCCACGGAGAAATTTTTTTTATTCGCATAGCGAGAAAATTAAAAATAATATCGCATATTTTATATCGTAGAAAGAACGGCGGCTCAAGAAAATAATTAAATAATCCAATTTCATGATTATAAAATGGGATTTTAGTTAATATTTTAAAACCTGCTCGTTCAAGAATAGTAGAAAACTCATGAATCCTAAATCTATATTCGATAAAATATTTTTTTGGATAATAATTTTTCCTAATCAATTTTCTTAAATATTTACTTTCTCTCAAACAAGAAAGTATCCTTTCAAATGGAAAGGTAATATGTCGTACAGGATTAAAAATAGGTACACTAATTAATATCAGCCCATTGGGCTTAAGAACCCTTTTTGCTTCTTTTAAGGCTAAAAAAGGACCTTCTTGAAAATGCTCAACTACTCCTAACGACATATATGCATCAAAGTAATTATTAGGGTATTGAATCTGGGTAATATCTCCAAATTCTACTGGGATAGCCTTATCATATCTTTTAGCCATCCCAATTGCTTCTTTTGCAAAATCTATACCAATTATATCGTACCCCTTTCTTTTCAGATAAATTACCCATTTTCCAAAACCACAGCCAGCTTCCAATATTTTTCCTTGAGTTGGTAAATATTTTATAAATATAGTTAATTCATCATCATTATTTAGCTTATCTAATTGCTGATCAATGGACAAATTTTTCCAATTTTCGTCCCATATTTCATTCATTTTATTTTTTAATGCGCATTCGTAAAGAGCGTAAGTCATTTTGAACCTCATTTAAGATATCAATTAATTTAGTTAATAACTATCAAACCTGATTTTTAGAGATTTTAAAATATTAAGTCTCTTATCTCTTCAAAAAAAGGCCTTTCAAGTTTTAATAATGAAAAGCCGTAAACTACTGTAGCAAAACAGAAGAGTAAAACAAAATTATATTTAGCCGCAATATTACCGAAAACTGGAATAGTAACTTTATAGAATATTATTCCAATTGCCATTAGCGATGAACAAATAAACGAGACTTTTAAATTAAGATAAACCTGTTTTAAGCTTAAAGACAATAGCCTCATAACCCAAAAAAAACTGAATATCATTGCGATGAAAGAAGCGGAAGCGACTATTACCCCAACCCCATTTATACCTAAAACTTTGGCTACTGGAGCAATAAAAACAAAGAATATAATTACCTGTATTATACAAAACCAAAAACTAATCATTGGTTTCCCAAGAGCTAAAAAAATACTAGAATTTGGGATGGAAAGTGTATTGAATATTCCTGCCCAAGCTAAAATTTTTAACACATTTAACGCTCCAATCCATTTCTCCCCGTATGCGAACCTCAAGAAATCACCACCCAAAAAGAAAACGCCTACGCCAAAAGGGAAAGCAACTATACCTACATATTTAAGTGTTTTTAAAAACGCTGATCTTAAATCGAATAAATTATTTTGCAATTTTGAAAATGCCGGGAAAGTAGCCCGAAACACATATGCTCCGAAATAATCTGCGCTTAAATTAGCGAAGTTAAATGCAATTGCGTACAAACCTAACTTCGTAACTCCCAGCAGCTTTCCAACTAAAAAATTATCTAAATTCATCTTTAAAAACCAAACAATTAAAGTCAGGAAAACGAATTTTCCAAAATAAAATAATTCTAAAGCTATTGTTTTGTCAAATTCAAAAGTTGGTTTCCATTTAGCAAATATGCAAATCATTAAAGCATAAATAAATATCTTTATAATATATGCGAAAACTAAAGACCATATTCCAAGTTTTAAAAAAACAAAAATTAGTGCGGCAAAAGAAAAGCATATGGAGCCGCAAAAATCTGCTAAGGATATCTTTTTAAATTGCATATTCTTCTCAAGAATAGTTGCTGGAACTTTCGCAAAACAACTAATCACAAAAATTATTCCTAAGACTCGTACAATATTTGCAAGATCATTATTATTTAGTTGCCTAGCAATTAATGGTGCTAATAAGTTCAAAATCGCATAGAGTATTACGCCCAATGAAGGAATTATTATAAAAGCCGTATTCGCTGCTTTTTTGAAATCACCTTGCTTCTTTATCAGAGCAGCATCGATTCCCATGCTTTTAAAGAGCTCAAAAGAGCCTACTACAACTAACGCAAAAACGAATAATCCAAAAACAGGGGGACCTAAATATCGTGCCAAAACGACGGTTGTTCCAAATGATATGACTTTCTGAATCATATTCAATCCTACCTGCCACTTTATTCCGGAAACCGTTTGTTTTTTTAGTTCGCTCATTTTTTAGTGAGTTGCTATCAGGGACAGTCCCTTCATAAACGCCAATAGGATAAATCAGAACCGTTGAATATATCGCTGTCAAAGAACCCTTTGACATCAATTATTACCCCTTTGGCGCCGTTGTTAGATAAATGGTTTTTTAAGGCATCCATACTGAGTTTTTCTTTAAAAATATCGTGTTTTACAGCGAGCACTATACCATCTGCCCGAATATCCCGGTTATATTCGGTTAATTCTATTCCGTATTCATGTTGGACTGCCTCTTGGTCAGCCAGCGGGTCACAGACAATTACCTCAATACCGTATTCTTTGAGTTCGTTAATGATGTCAATTACCCGGGAATTACGGATATCACGGACGTTCTCCTTAAAGGTAATGCCTAAGACCAGGACTTTAGCCCCTTTAACGGTTTTATTGGCTTCAATAAGTTTTTTGACGGTCTGTTCGGCGATGTATTTACCCATATCGTCATTTATTCTTCTTCCCGCGAGTATAACCTGGGGGTGATAGCCCAGCTCTTCGGCCTTGAAGGTTAAGTAATAAGGGTCAACACCGATACAGTGGCCTCCGACCAAACCGGGGGACATTCTGATAAAATTCCATTTGGTGCCGGCGGCTTTGAGCACAGACAGGGTATCAATGCCCATTTTATGGAAGATTATCGAAAGTTCATTCATCAGAGCGATGTTTAAATCGCGCTGGGTATTCTCAATGACTTTGGCGGCTTCAGCTACCTTGATGGATTCTGCTTTAAAAACGCCAGCTTTAACAATTAGGCCATAGACATTAGCGACTTCTTCTAAGGCCTCTTCATCGCAGGCGGAAACCACCTTGATTACATTTTGGATGGTATGCTCTTTATCTCCGGGGTTACTGCGCTCGGGAGAATAACCTACCTTAAAATCTTTCCCGTATTTCAGGCCTGAATATTGCTCCAGGATGGGAACGCAGACATCTTCGGTAACCCCGGGATAAACCGTGGACTCAAATACTACGATACTGCCTTTGGTAAGGTTTCTGCCCACTGTCTCAGAGGCACTGATTAGGCAGTAGAGGTCAGGTTGTTTATTCTTGGTTATGGGTGTAGGAACCGCGACAATAATAAATTTTGCTGTCCTAAGTTTCTCAGGGTCAGGGGTTACTTCAAGGAGTTTTGCGGATTTAATCTCTTCCGGAGAGGTCTCCTGGTTAATATCAACAGAATTTTGCAAATCCTGAATGCGTTTTTTGTTTAAATCGAATCCGATAGTTTTTACGACTTTACCGAATTCCACTGCCAGAGGAAATCCCACATACCCCAAGCCGACTACCGCGATTTTTTCTGTTCCGTTTTTTATGCCCGCGTAAATTGTCATGGTCCTCTCCGTTTAATAATGGTGTATTTAACTTTCGGTTCTTTGAAGTTTTGAGTAGGTAAATTTATTCGTTTACCACAAAGCCGCTTTCTTGCCCCACCCTGCCTCCCCTTGGTAAGGGGAGGATTTCTTACCCCACCCCACCTCCCCTTGGTAAGGGGAGGATTTCTTACCCCACCACAAGGGGAGAGGAAATAGCAGGAAAGTATTTGCCCCCGATAACTAAGCGATTACCACACACATCGTCAATTTCTCTTGACTTCTTATATGTTC
>CAYHWX010000082.1:0-16741 GCA_964360245.1 uncultured Vicingus sp. | reverse complement strand
AATTGATCCAAAAACAATGCCTTCTGCACCTATCAATACCGGCGTTCCACTTCCTGATAATGTAACTCCAACACCTAAAGAGGATTAGGAAAAACACCACTTTAGGTCAATGAAAAAGTGTCAGCTAATGAGAAGAAGTTGACACTTTTTTTTATTAAATCAGAAAAATTGTCTTGCTATTTACAGTAATCTGCAAATGGCATAAATTATGACAATGTCAAATTCGAAAATTAAGTTTCACTAAAAATTTAAACATTATGGCAATAAAAATTAAACCATTAGCAGACAGAGTAATTGTAGAATCTGCTAAGGCTGAAGAGAAAACTGCAGGAGGCATCATTATCCCTGATACTGCGAAAGAAAAACCACAAAGAGGGAAAATTGTTGCAGTAGGAAAAGGAAAACCAGATGAACCGATGACTGTTAAAGTTGGTGACACTGTGCTTTATGGAAAATATGCTGGAACAGAAATTACCATCGAAGGGAAAGATTATTTAATAATGAGAGAAGCGGATGTTTTCGCAATAATTTAAACAATATAAAATTTAATAAAATGGCAAAAGATATAAAATTTAACTTAGAAGCAAGAGATGGCCTTAAAAGAGGTGTTGATAAGTTAGCAAATGCAGTTAGAGTAACATTAGGACCAAAAGGAAGAAATGTAATTATTGATAGAAAATTTGGAGCACCACATGTAACGAAAGATGGCGTTTCAGTCGCAAAAGAAATCGAATTAAAAGACCCCATTGAAAATATGGGTGCTCAAATGGTGAAAGAGGTAGCTAGTAAAACGGCAGATGATGCTGGAGATGGAACTACAACTGCAACTATTTTAGCTCAATCCATCGTTTTAACAGGATTAAAAAATGTTGCCTCGGGGGCAAATCCAATGGATTTGAAAAGAGGGATAGATAAAGCTGTTGCAGCAGTAACTGCTGAACTAAAAAAGATATCAAAAAGCGTTGGAAACGATAACGAAAAAATTAAACAAGTAGCAACTGTATCTTCTAATAATGATGAAACAATTGGAAAGTTAATTGCAGAAGCAATGGCTAAAGTAAAAACAGAAGGAGTTATTACCGTTGAAGAAGCGAAAGGAACAGAAACAACTGTTGATATCGTTGAGGGAATGCAGTTTGACAGAGGTTATTTATCACCTTATTTTGTTACCAATGCAGAGAAGATGATTGTTGAAATGGAACGCCCTTACATTTTAGTGTATGATAAAAAAATATCTAACATGAAGGATTTATTGCCTGTATTAGAGCCAGTTGCTCAATCTGGAAGACCATTACTAATTATCGCAGAAGATGTCGATGGAGAAGCATTGGCAACTTTAGTGGTTAATAAATTACGAGGCGGGTTAAAAATTGCAACGGTAAAAGCTCCAGGTTTTGGAGATAGACGAAAAGCAATGTTGGAAGACATCGCTATTTTAACTGCAGGAAGCTTAATTTCGGAAGAGCAAGGATTTAAATTAGAAAATGCAACGATAGCAATGTTAGGTACTGCCGAAAAAATTACTATTGATAAAGACAATACTACTATTGTTAATGGAGCAGGTAAAAAAGCTGACATTAAAGCTAGAATTGGACAAATTAAAGCTCAAATAGAATCAACCACTTCTGATTATGATAAAGAAAAGTTACAAGAAAGATTAGCTAAATTGGCTGGAGGTGTTGCTGTTCTTTATGTTGGTGCTACTACTGAATTGGAAATGAAAGAGAAAAAAGATAGAGTTGAAGATGCTCTAGCGGCAACAAGAGCTGCTGTAGAAGAAGGAATTATTCCTGGTGGTGGTGTAGCTTTAATTAGAGCAGAAAAAGCATTGAATGGTTTAAAAGGGTTGAATGATGATGAAAATACAGGAATTGCTATTGTTAGAAGAGCTTTAGAAGAGCCTTTGCGACAAATAGTTATCAACGCTGGTGGCGAAGGTGCTGTGGTTGTTCAAAAAGTAAGAGAAGGTAAAGATGATTTTGGTTACAATGCTAGAACTGATGAATATACCAATATGTATAAAGCAGGAATTATCGACCCAACTAAAGTAACAAGAATTGCATTAGAAAATGCTGCATCTATTGCAGCTTTATTATTGACAACTGAATGTGTTATTACTGATGAACCAGCAGAAGAAGGTGCAGGAATGCCTAATATGGGCGGAATGGGCGGAGGAATGCCCGGAATGATGTAATCATTATTAAATAATTTTAAAGCCTCGACGATAATTGTCGGGGCTTTTTTACTTTTACAACTTAATCTCAATATTTGAACAATTTTCAAAAATACCTCAGCTACTTTTATCGAATTGTTGTTGAAAAAACAACAAGTGATTTTAATCCCGGATTAATTGTAGTGATACAAAACGGTACATACGTTTTAAATTCTAAAAATGCCAATTATTCTTTTGCCAGTTTACACCGTGTTTTTCAGCAAGCTTTAGCTAAAATTGAATTATCCAAAAAAAAGGTTGATTCAGTATTGGTTTTGGGTTGTGGTGCAGGAAGTATTCCTGCAATTATTTATAACGAACTAAAATTAAATCCGAAAATTGATGCCATAGAAATTGATGAAAAAGTGATTGCATTAGGAAATAAGTATTTTGGATTAAACCAATATCCCGATTTAAATATAATAATAACCGATGCTTCCAATTTTGTTAAAACAACGAACAAAAAGTACGATTTAATTTTAGTTGATTTGTTTAAAGGAATTAATGTTCCTGATGAATTTTTAGCTCCACAATTTTTTGAACAACTAAAAAATTTAGTTACCAACGATGGTGAAATTCTTTTCAACTTTGTAGCCTATAATTATGAGACTAAGCAAAAAGAAAAAGAGCTAGAAAAAAAATTAATGAAGATTTTTCCAAATCACACTAAAACTTATCAATTCGAAAGTATTAATCGAATATTTCACCTTAAGAAATAAAAAAGGCTTTGAGAAATCAAAGCCTTTTTTAACAATAGTTAGAATTTTTATAAATCAAAATCTGGATCTGCAGCTTTCACATAAGATTTCTTTTTTGGTTTAATGTTTTTAACAAATAAAACGGTTATTAATTCATCATCAACAGTAACCATTGTTCTGCTCATTCCGCCTTCAATGGTAATTTCTTCGTCTGGATACCTGAATTTTTTTATGATTTTTTCGTAAGTACCATCTTCAAACTTTAAATACATTTCGTAAGTATTAATCTTTCCTTGCTGCACTTTTACTTTTCCGTAAAGACAATCAGCTAAACTTCCTTTTCTAAAAGTGATGATTACATCGTCATAAATGCCATCTTCAACAAAAGTTGCTCCTCTTTTTTCAAAAACTTGAGCATATTTTTGGTGGCAATCAATTTTAGTATTATCTATTTTAGTTTGAGCTTGAATAGAGCTTATCATAATAAATAATACGCTAAATAATAAAAATCTTTTCATGGGTTATATCTAATATTTGTTATAAAAGTAAATATACTTTATTTATTATCTAAATTTGGTTGTTAAAATTAAGTATTTTAATAGATTAAAAAACATGAGTTTAGAACTAATCAAAAATAATTTTTTAGAGGCAAAACAAATTTTAGACCAATTTGTTAACGATGAGGTTAACCTCAGAAATATTGAAAATGCGGGTAAAATTATAGTTGCTGCAATTAAAAATGGAGGTAAAGTTATTTCATGTGGCAATGGAGGGTCGATGTGTGATGCCATGCACTTTGCCGAAGAATTAACAGGAAGATTTAGAGAAAATCGGAAGGCAATTCCTGCGGTTGCAATGTCAGATGCTTCGCATTTAAGTTGCATTGCTAACGATTATGGTTACGATTTCGTTTTTTCTCGCTACATCGAAGCATTGGGTAAAAAAGAAGATGTTTTGCTGGCAATAAGTACGAGCGGAAACTCCACTAACGTTTTAAAAGCAGTTGATGTTGCCAAAGAAAAAGGAATGTTGATTATTGGTTTAACAGGTAAAACAGGAGGACAACTCGCCAATAAATGTACTATTGAAATTAGAGCTCCTTTTTCTGAATATGCCGACAGGGCACAAGAAATTCACATCAAAGTAATTCATTCATTAATTCATTACATCGAATAACATTTATAGCTCATGTTGGTAAAAACTTTTGGAAGTGCGGTAATAGGAGTTGATGCCATTACGATTACTGTTGAAGTAAATGTGGACAGAGGCTTTAAGTTTTTTATGGTGGGTTTGCCCGATAATGCGGTAAAAGAAAGTCAACATCGAATTGAATCGGCACTAAAAAATGTGGGCTATAAAATGCCTGGCAAAAAAATCGTTGTCAATATGGCTCCTGCCGATATTCGAAAAGAAGGCTCAGCTTACGATTTAACTATTGCCATCGGTATTTTATCAGCTTCAGGGCAAATGAATGAAGAGCATGTTGCCGAATACATTATTATGGGAGAACTTTCGTTAGATGGAAGTTTGCAACCCATTAAAGGAGCATTACCCATTGCCATACAAGCTCGGAAAGAAGGTTTTAAAGGATTTATTTTACCTAAAGAAAATGCCCGAGAAGCTGCCATTGTTGATGGATTGGATGTTTATGGTGTCAACAACATCAAGGAGGTTATCGACTTTTTTAATCATGACATTACTTTAGAAAAAATTGAAATTGATACCAGAAAAGAATTTTACAAAAATTTAAACAATGTTGATTTCGACTTTGAAGATGTAAAAGGTCAGGAAAACATTAAACGAGCGTTGGAGATTGCAGCAGCAGGAGGACACAATGTTATTTTAATTGGACCACCAGGAGCTGGTAAAACAATGTTGGCAAAAAGATTGCCAACAATACTTCCTCCATTATCTTTATTAGAAGCATTAGAAACTACCAAAATTCATTCGGTTGGAGGTAAATTATCCAGCGAAACTTCATTAATAAGTGCTCGACCATTTAGAGCTCCACATCATACTATTTCGGATGTTGCATTGGTTGGTGGAGGTGCGTTTCCGCAGCCTGGTGAAATATCGCTGGCACACAATGGTGTTTTATTCTTAGATGAGTTACCTGAATTTAAAAGAACGGTTTTAGAGGTGCTCCGACAACCATTGGAAGATAGGAGAATTTCTATTTCTAGGGCAAAATTTACGGTAGAATATCCAGCTAGTTTTATGTTGGTAGCTTCCATGAACCCTTGTCCGTGTGGATATTACAACCACCCCGAAAAAGATTGTGTTTGTTCACCCGGAGTGGTACAAAAATATTTGAGCAAAATTTCAGGACCATTGTTAGACCGTATCGATTTGCATGTGGAAGTAACTCCAGTTTCTTTTAACGAGTTGAGCAATATAAAGGTGGGTGAATCTAGTAATGATATTAGAGAACGAGTAATTACAGCCAGAAAAATACAAGAAAAACGTTTTGCTGCAACAGAAGGAATTCATTCCAATGCACAAGTTTCTCCAAAAATGTTAAAAAAGATTTGCGAAATTGACCAAGCAGGGAAAGACTTATTGAAAAAAGCAATGGATAAATTAGGGCTTTCGGCAAGAGCTTACGACAGAATTTTAAAAGTTGCCCGTACCATTGCCGATTTAGAAGGAACAGAAAACATACAAACCAACCATTTAGCAGAAGCTATCCAATATCGAAGTTTAGATAGAGAAGGTTGGGCGGGGTAATAGAAGTGTTGAATTTTGACTTAGAAATTAAATAAAACAAACAGTTTCCAAGATTAACTCAACTTATTTATTTTTGTGGTAAAGCCGCCTTAGCTCAGTTGGTAGAGCGTCTCATTCGTAATGAGTAGGTCAACGGTTCAAGTCCGTTAGGTGGCTCAATTTTACTACTGTATTAATCAGAAATTATTAACTTGTCAGTTGTTATTGTCTTCCCTTCTTGTATCAAGCGAATAAAATAAATGCCGTTTTGTAATTTATCAGACTGAATTTCGGATTTTGTTCTTTTTATTTCAATACTTAATACAGCCCTTCCAAAAATGTCAATTAATTCAAGAGTGTAAGTGTCATTTCCATCATTAGGAAGTTCGATAGTAAATTTTCCATTAGCTGGATTTGGATATATATTCAAATGGATTTCATCCTCAGCATTATCTTCAATATCGAGTATAAGATTCCAGTTTAACAGTTGTAATCCTCCAACAGTTGAAACAAATGGGAAACCAAATGTTCGAACATTTGCGAGTGCTACCAAATTACCAAAAACATCAATACCCCAAGTTCCAACACTATCGTTTGTAGCTCCCCATGCACCCATAATTCGCGGCTGTAAAGAGTTAGAGGGATCTAAGGCAAGTACTTGCGAATCGCCACCAGAAAAAAACAATATATTTTGTGAAGATGTTGAAGCAATTTCATTGGTATGTCCATCGCTTCCATTCCACGAACCAAAAGGAGGTGGTAAGTTGGTACAGTTCCAAGGGTCTAACCACGAAACTCCTGACATTAAAGAAGGAGTAGTAACATCCACCACTTCAAATCCACAATAATCCATTGCACAATAGGCATAATTTCCTATTCGATACACATGATTGTAAAACGGGTCGGCAACAACTGACATGGTGTTGTTGATGTATTTTCCAATTTCAATTGGGTTCTGTTTATCAGTAACATCAATTACTCGAAGTCCGCCATTGTCATTGGCTACCAACAAGGTGTCTCCGTTTAAAAAAAGTCCACGAGAATGGTAAACATGAGTTTGGTTTCCAAATGTTGTATCTGGAATAAGCTGTGAAACAAACTGAATATCTAGTTTGTTGGAAATATCAAGTATTACCACTCCTGAAGACATTGCACCAAGGTAAGCGTAATTTCCTTGCCAAATTACTGTGGCTACGCCACCATTAAAGGCAGTCGAATCCCAACGATCGAGCAATACAGGGTTAACTGGATTTGAAACATCAAAAATTGCAAGACCAGCATTCTGACCTGCTCCTTGAAAATCGCCAAGTGAAACCAACAAATAAATACTGTCTTGTGCAACTCCTGTTACTTTAAGGTTTCCAAGCGAAACAACTGTTTGTGAGTCAACAGGAATAGGGTTCATGGTATTAGAAACATCAAAGGTTACCAAACCAAGTTCTTTTGCTGCGAGATAAACATAAGGTCTGCCAAGCCTATCAATTAGCGGAGTATATCCAGAATAAGTGAAATTAAAATTAAAATTTCCAAGGGTATTAAAAATAACAGTATCGTTAATTGATTTTGCATATAAGTTTGTTACCCCACCAATAAAACATAGAAAAAAAAGCATAATTAATAAGTTATTTGCTTTCATAATCTGTTAGAACCCAACTGTTTTTGGGAAAAGAATTTTGGCTTCACCAGTTAAAATTAGTATGCCCGAATCATTAAAACATTCAGTTACAAAAATTCCTTGTTTTTTTTCTACATCAAAGCTAATTAATGTAACTCTTGCTTTGATTAAATCACCAATAAATGCAGGTTTTAGAAACTTTGAAGTTTGCGATAAATAGATACCTCCATTTCCTGGATAAATTGTTCCAAATATTTTTGAAAACATACTGGTTAGCAATACACCATGAACCACTCGTTTTTTAAAAATGGATTCAACTGCGTAATGGTCATCTATATGAATAGGATTATTATCCTCAGATATTCGAGCAAATTCTATAACATCATCACTAGAAAATCGTTTTGTGAATTCGACTACTTTATTTAGTGTAACATTTCCCATTTGTAGTATAATTTAAAACTATTATTCGCTTTTTAATTTAGGAAGTTCATTTCCTGTGGTGCGTTTATAATTCTCAGCAATTCGATTGTATTCATTGTTAAAAATATCCATCGCTTTTGCATCTTCGTTTTTTTTAGCAACATCAGCAAAAGTTTCTATTCTTAAAATAAATTTTTCTTTTTCAGCATCTTTTAACTTTTTATCATCATTAATTGATTTAATTGCTGATTTTGTAGCCGCATCTATTTTTTGAACAACAGCTTTTGTCGCTTGAGCAGAAACATTGATTCCGAAAAGTATAAATAAACTTATTAAGGAAGCAGAGATAAATAATTTCTTCATAGTGAATTTTTTTATTCTTTAACAAATTTATGAGTGATAGTTCGGTTATCTATTTGAATAAAATATAATCCTTTACTCAACATCGAAATATCTATTTGATGAACAACCGAGTTGGCTACTGAGCGTATCACAGTTTTGCCTAACACATCAACAATAGTTATTTCTTTATTTTTTATGTTCACATCATTAAATACGTTTTCGATATTGATGATATTGTTTGCTGGATTTGGATAAATACTTAACCCTTTTTCATTCACTTCGTTGATTCCAACAGGAATACAAATAGTAACAGCTTTTGTGCTAGGTGAACTACTGCCACAAGTATTATTGGCAGTAACTGTAATATTTCCGCCAGTTGCACCAACAGTTGCTGTTATAGAGCTTGTTATACTTGTTCCAGTCCAACTTGCAGGCAATGTCCAAGTGTAAGATGCACCAGCTACATTAGTAACAGAATAGGTTTCTATATCATTTTCACAAGGAACAGTAACTCCACTAATTGCACTTGGTGTAGATGTTGGGGATACTACTTCAACATGAGCACTATCTATTTTAGCGGTTGGACCATTTCCATCATCTACAGTTAATGTTACCGTATAAAAACCTGGTGCAGCATAAGTTACAATAGGATTTTGTACGGACGAAGAGCCTGGAGTTCCTCCTGGAAATAACCATGACCAAGAAATTGGTGTTGCTCCTGAAGATAAATCGGTAAATTGAACAGGAGAACCAACGCAAACATTACTAGGCGTTCCTTGAAAATCTGCAATTAATGCACTTGAGGTATTGTTCCATTTCCACATTCCATCCAAGGTTGCACTTTGATTAAACCAACCTGACCATCCAATAGAAGGGTTTGTAAATTCAACATATAAATGTTGCTCGGTATCAATAATGTTCCAAGTAACACCTCCATCTTGGCTATAAGAAGAACCAGCAGGATTAGCTCCTGTAGAAAAAACAGTATTAGTTCCTGCGATGTAGCATAATCCATTTACAAAAACAGAGCCTGTTGTTGCTAAAATATTCCAATTGGCACCACTGTTAGTAGTTTCATAAACCACCCCTGCATTATCAATAATTAAACCTGTGGTACCATCTTTAAATGATAAATTTCCACTTTGACCAGTTCCACCAAAGTCACTTAATGGTGATTGGTAAACTACCCAATTCAACCCTTTATCAGTAGAATGATAAATTCTACCCATGTTTGTTGTAAACCAAACATCATTACCAACTACTTCAATCTGACGGGTATAACCATATTCTCCAGCTAATGGGTTAGGAATATTAGCTCCAGGAACTAAAGTCCACGTTGTACCACCATTAACGGTCCTATATAACTCAAATTCGCCGTTAATTGGATCACCTTGGCAAAAACCTGTATTTGCATCCCAAAAATGAACTACATTGGTAAAAGATGAAGCATTATTAAAAGTAGCAGTGTTTTGTCTAGTCCAATTAGTACCGCCATTTGTGGTTTTCCATATTCCTCCTGTTTGTGTTGTTGTTGGATAGGCAGCTAACCAAGCAGTACTTGCATCAAATGCGGTAATCATAGAAATACCTAATCCTGTATTACCAACATTGATGTTTCCTGGAGTCCATGTGTTTCCGCCATTAATAGTTTTGGTAAACTGCTGAACATTAGCACCACCACCAGAGCCATCGTACGCTGTAGCCCAAACGATATTTGAATTAACAATTGAAATCCAATTAATACCTCTAGAAGCTGTAGTAAAACCAGAGTTTTGTTTTATCCATGCTCCGTAAGGGACAAGACTAACATTGATATATGCAGTTTTGGTTAAAACCTGTGTGCTTTGTGAGTTGGTTACGGATAAAGTTACATCATAAACACCAGCAGTGGCATAAGTAATTGTTGGAGGTGTTTGCCCAATGTAAGAACTAGGGCTGCCGCCTGTAAAAGTCCAAGTCCAGTTAGTAATTGGATTTCCACCACCCGCAGAATTATCGGTAAAAGTAACTGTTTGCCCTTCTGAAATGCTAGTTGGAGTTCCTGTAAATGCAGGAATTGGATCACCTGTTAATGTTGCCTGAACACATTGTAAAGCAGCAAGAGCGTCAATTCTAGGTCCAATGTTTTGATTAATGGTAACGCCAGAACTTATTAAACAAGCTGTTATTTGTGCTGGAGTCATTGCAGGATTTACACTCAACATTAATCCAACTAAACCAGCAGCAAAAGGAGTTGCCATAGAGGTGCCAGCCATTTTTGCATAACTATTTCCTCCTGTTGTGTAAACGGTACTTAATAAACCACCATTGGAATAACCTCCTGGGGAAGCGATATCAACAAAGGGAGTAGTCCCATTATAACTAGAAAAGAAAGAACGAGTGTCGTTGGCGTCAACAGAACCTACACAAATCACATTATTATAAGCACCAGGATAATTGAGTACAGTATTATTGTCATTTCCTGCGGCAGCAATAAAAACAACAGTTGGATAGGAATTGATTAATGTCTGAAAACTAGAACTGGAGGTAGAACTTCCAAAAGACATACTTACCACATTGGCTCCATTATTACATGCCCATTGTACACCATCATAACTGTAATAAACACTTCCTGATGTTCCAGAATTTGGGGTAGCTTTAACTCCTATTAATTCAACATTTCCACCTAAAGAAGCTATACCAGTACTGTTATTGATATCAGCAGTGGCTAAACCAGCACAATGAGTTCCGTGCGACCAACCATTATCTGCGTTATAATCGAGTGGAGGAGTGGCGTCGTTATCATTATCTGCAACATCTCTTTGTAAAAAAGTGGTTAGATCTAAATGATTTCCAAACACAGCATTATCCACAATGGCTACTTTAATGCTGTTGCTACCTTGGCTAATATTCCAAGCAGCTTCTGAACCTACTAAAGTGTGATACCATTTGTTAGTTCCACTATGATAAGTATCGTTAGGGATAAATCCTGTTTTGTAAATGGGTTCTTTTTCAGCAAATTCTATTAAATCAATAGCTGATAGTTTTTTAACCAGTTCATCAATTTTTGCAAAATCGGTAAACGTAATTCGGTAAATTTTCATTAATTCTACTTTCCCAGTAAAATAACTTGGACGTTCAAATTTTGTAATTCCAACACCTTGAAGAGCTTCTTCAAGAACAGGGTAATTTGATAGCGATTCTTCTAAGCTAAACGAGTTATTATCTATTCTGTATAATTCGTTAGGATTTGCTTTAACTTCTTTTTTTAGTTTAAACATGATACGCCCATCTAAAAAGTTGGGATTATAAGTTTGAGAAAAAGTACTGATTACCAATACAATACTCAACATCAATAAGGACAGTTTTTTCATCGTAATTTAATTTTAGCTAGTTTAGAAGCACAAATTAGGTAATATATTTATGCTTTCCAAAACAAAATTATTTTATAACGAGTAATCCTAAAGTTGTTAAAAAGGCGAGTAGTGGATTTTAATGGATGGTTTGGTTATATTTTTCTTTTATTATTTCCAATTCATTGATAATGCTGTTGCGGTCGGACAAGAGTTGTAGTACTAAATTTTGTTTACTAAAAAAACGAGAAATAAACTGCCAATTGTAATAAAACCGTCGAGCAATACGAGCATAAAAAATAGTAAAGAACCCACTTAATGGTAAAGCTAAAGCATAGCAAATGGAAAACGCAATGGAATGAACAAAATACCAGGAAAGATAAGTTGTGATTGCATAAAAAATAATAAAAGAAAATGTGCCAATCGACATTAACAGGGCACCATAAAATGCCTCGCTATTCGTAATTTTTAAAGCGATTATCCGTGGTATTTTATAAGGGATAAAACTATTGATATAACCAAACAACCAAACAGGAAAACCAACAATAAGTAAAAACATAGATTTAAAAAAGTAATGCCATAAGTTTCCGAGTTGATTGCCTTTTTCAATTGCTTTATCAGAAAGATTTAAGAGTTGTAAATTTAAAAAATAGTCATCTATTTTTGTTTTCATTTGCTGAAAAAGGGCGCTGTCAGTTTTTTGAAAATGGTTGATGGCTTCATAAATTCCTTTTGATATTTGAATCCCTGTAAAAGGGTTGTGTTTGCTGGATGTGTCATTTTTAAGTAACATCGGTTTGTAGAGGCTTTCAATTCTTTCTACCAACAAATTAAACTCTTCTTGCTCAATATTTACAATTAAACTTTTTATTCCTTCTTCAATGTTTTCAGTTAATTTTTTTACAGTATCAATTTCATTTTTTTTGTAATCCTCCATATAATTTTTACTTTCTAAAGGAGTTCCAAATTGAATAAAAAGTTCGCTTCTAAACCTACTAGATTTAGTATAATTTAACCCAACAGGAACAATTTTAACGTTTAAATTAAAATCATTTTCTTTTGCAGTTCCCAACGCAATACGTGCTGCACCAGTTTTAATTTTTCGTAATTTTCTTTCACTTTCACTTGTCCCTTCAGGAAACATCATAATCACTCCTTTTTCGCTCAACTTTTCAAAACAGCCTTTAAAAGTTTCTTCATTTTTACTCAATTGTGTGGGATCATCTTGAGCACGGTAGATGGGAACCATATTTAATTTTCTTAAAATGCTAGCAATTATTTTATTTTCGAACATCACCGCTTTGGCTAAAAAACTAATTCGATGATTTACCAAAACAGCAATGCTAATAGGATCTAAAAATGAACATGGATGATTAGCAACAATTAAAAAAGGACCTTCTTGAGGAATATTCTCTAATCCTTGAATGTGTACTTTTTTGAAATACACTTTTAACGCTAAACGAGCAATTGATTTTAATAAGGTATAAATCATATCGACTATTAAATATTCACCAAACTTATTATAAATAGATTGTATTTAAGAACGAAAAATTAATAAAAACTGACTTTTCAATAGCAAATTAATTAATTCGATAGGTGTAACCAAAAGCAATTTCAGTAAAATCTGCTTGATCGAAATTGGTTTTTATACGAGGACCAATGTAAATATTATTTTTTGGTAATTTATTGGTATTAACAAGATAGAGATTAAGCCCTAATCGAGTAGAAAAAATTTGTTTTACAGTATATTCCCATCGTTTTCTTTCGGGAAATAATTCTTCGAATCTTTTGTAAAATGGTTTATAAGCATTGATGCCTAAGTTAATGTCAATAGTAAGATGACCCAAAAAAAACTCACTTCCAACAAATAACTCCACATTGGAGGAACTGTTTTTTGGATTTTCTGAATAGTCGGGTTCATTGTGGGTAAGGATATAATCATAGTAAGAATCGTAGAACCGATACATTAAACCAACTTTTGCTCTATAATGATTTTTTAAAATACATCCCAAAGCGAAGTTGGTAGTTTGAACTAACTGTTTTTTCCCCCCAATAGGATAATCTTTATGTCCAAACTCATGAAATCCTATCCCTTTTTCAAGATTAAAGGTTAAATGTTTAGTCGTTTCAAAATTAGATTTGTTTTTATTGGGTGGGAGATAGGCTTGATTTTGTTTTTTATAGAGTTGAGAAGAAACACTAATTAAAGCAGAATTTATTCCAAGATTAGGAAGTTGCGTATGTCCATTAGAAGAATGTGAATATCCCAAACCTATTCTTAAATCTAACCCATTGGTTCTATGAATGGATTTGTATAAAAATGCTTGAAACGCCCATGTAAAACGAGAACCAATGTCAATATTTCTTGTATTGATAATGGAATCATAATGAGTAGTAAAATAAGACGCTCCTAGCCCTAATTTAAGATAACAAGGGGATTTTTGTTGCTTCAAAACTCGAAATGAAATAAATGGCAAAACACTTATTTGATTTCCAAATATAGAATTGTTACCAATGTTGCAGAAAAAGAAACTAATTCCTGTTGGTGGGTAGTTATAATATTTTGTCCAACTATTGTTAGTATCTCTTTTTAATGTTCCAATATCAATATTGATAACTTGTTGTAAATTGGTGCTTGGAAAATTGTTTAAATAATTGGGCACCACTTTACCTACCATGTACGCTGGTTCAAAATAAAAAATACTTTTCTCCTTTTCTTGAGCTAAACATTTTGAAAATTGCCAAAAGAAAAATAAAAGGAATAGAACAAAATATTTGAAAATAGAATTCACTTAAGGAGAAGGTGTTTTATTTAATTTATAATAATCATTCTTATAAAAAAAGTCGTTAGAATAATAATAGGAAACTGTTTGTTTTAAAAATATAGAATCAATTTTTAGGAGGGTAAGCTGATTGGTTTCTTTTTCCCATTGGTAAAAGTTAGCCGATTTTTTATCGCCCAACACCATAATTTTATTGTCTTTTAAAAGTGCCAAATTTCGATAATTGCCAATAAAAGCCATTTCATTTGTTTCTTCTATTTTACTAACATCTCGACCAATTAATTGTGATTCGTAAGTCCAATTAAAATAGCCAAACAACGTAGGAAACAAATCAATTTGTGAGCAAATTTTATCAATTTCGATGGGTGCTGTTTTAAGGTTGTAGATAAAAGCAGGAATATGGTATTTTTCTACATCAATTTCTTTTTTTCCAGCACTAGAAGCACAGTGGTCAGCCATAATAACAAACACCGTATTTTTAAACCAAGGTTTAGTTTTTGCTTTTTCTATAAAATTATTAATGGCAAAATCTGTGTATTTTACAGCACCGTCTCTTCCTGAACCAGAAGGAATATCAATTTTATTTTCGGGATACGTATAAGGTCGGTGATTGGAAGTGGTCATGATAAAATTAAAAAACGGGGTTTTATTTTGATAATTTAAATCAGCTTCTTTAATTACTTTTCTGTAAATGTCTTCATCACAAACTCCCCACGCATTTTCAAAAGTTACTTCATTATCTTGAATGTTTGTCCTTTTCGATTTAAAATCATCACCAATTAAAAACCCTCTTCCTCTATCAACAATATCAAACCCATTGCCACCAAAAAATTGATTCATATTGTCAAAATAGCCATCACCACCATAAAAGAAAACAGTTGAATATCCTTTCTGTTTAAAAACAGTGCTGATGTTAAAAAAATCATGATTATTTTTTCTTTTAACAATACTTCTTCCAGGAGAAGGAGGAATGGACAAAGTAATTGCTTCCATGCCTTGTATCGTTCTAGTGCCTGTTGCATATAAATTGGTAAAGGAGATACTTTCTTTCAGCAGCGAATCCAAATTTGGCGTGATGTTAGTGGTACTTCCAAAACGAGCCATAAAACTGGCACTAAAACTTTCCACACAAATAAAAATCACATTGGGTTTTAGTTCTTTGCCTTCGTTTTTTACTATTCTTTTTAAACTATACGGGTTTTCAGATAGTAAACTGTCGTTTTTGGCGACTACATTTTTTTTAAGTTCGGCAACAGAATAATTTAAATCTTGAGTGATGTAAAAATCGGTATAACTTATTTCATTGCTTCTAAATGCTGCACAAAAAGAATAAATGCCCGATTTGCACAATTCGTTTTCGTAACGATTGTTCGACCATTCTGCATTTTTATTGGTGATAAAAAGAATAAAAATTAGAGAAACAACCAAAGAAAGAATGGTCGCAGTTAATTTTTGCTTAATCGAAGTGGTTGCTCGAAAAGTGGTTTTAAAAACCTTTTTTTTGTGGGTAAAATAGACAATGAATGTTACAACAATAACTATGGAGGAGATAAGAATAGGTAAAGGATACGACTCGTTGATGTTTTGAAAAACCTCGTGCGAATAAATTAAATATTCTACTGCAATAAAGTTAAAACGACTATTAAATTCTTCCCAAAAAGTGAACTCAGCAAAAAAGCTAAAAATAAAAATGAGTAAACCGACAAAAAAAGCAAAATTGGTTATGATTTTATCGAATAAACTTCCGTTTAATTGGTTAGGAAGTACCAATAAATATAAACTGTAGGGGAGGAGAAAAAAAGAAATGGTGCCGATATCAAAAAACAAACCTGTTGAAAATATGCCAAAAAGATGAACAATGGAGAAATCAATATTTTCGAACGACCAAACATAAAAAGCAATTCGGGTAAAAAAGGAAAGTAGTAAAAACACTACTCCGAAAGTGGTAAATAATTGATATCTTTTTGGGAGGGTTAAGTTCATAGTTAATTACAAAAATAATGATTTTAAGCAGATAGATTTTAGAAATAAAGCCGCTTCATTTTTTTAGATTATCTTTGAAAACTTAATAAAATAAGTTTTTTGATGCGAAAAATTATTGGATTAATACTTCTTGTTATTCTCTGTTGCCAAAACACCAACGCACAAACAGACACATTAGTTACTAAAAATGAAGTGCAAAAATCATTTTTTCCAAAAATCATTCTACCAACAACATTTATTTTAACAGCAGTAGTGTTAACGAATAGTCAATCGGAAAAAAATCTGCAAAAAGATGTTCGAAATAAGGTAGGCAACGATTACCATAATGGAATGGACGATTATATTCAATATGCTCCTTATGCAGAAATTTATTTGGGCGATTTGGTGGGAATAAAAGCTAAAAACCATTGGTTCGACCAAACAAAAAACATAGCAATAACAAGCATAGTAACAACACTTATTGTTCAATCTTTAAAAATAGGTGTTGGAAAAGATCGTCCAGATGATTCCAACAATAATTCATTTCCATCCGGACATACTGCTAATTCTTTTGCTGGAGCAACCATTTTATATCAAGAATTTAAAGATACAAGTCATGTTTTGGCATACAGTGGATTTGTATTTGCTACCTCCACTGGGGGATTAAGAAT
>CAYHWX010000081.1:0-16754 GCA_964360245.1 uncultured Vicingus sp. | reverse complement strand
CTATAGGTGGTCAATTTAAACTGTTATAGGGTGGTCTATTTGATTGGATTTTCCACTAAGTATTGAATAATTTTTTTAGGGTTGTTAAAACAATTAAAAATCACTATTTTTGATTATTGTAAATGTACTTTGAAAATAGAGTTACCCCAGTAGTTACCCTTAAAAAAAGTAACAACTGTACCTCAACAATAATAAGGGATGTAGGAATAGGTTCGAGAACCCGTCTCTCCGCAAAAAAAGAAGCCTCCGTCAACTGACGGAGGCTTCTTTTATGAATACCATTCCATTTTCCGTTCTCTAATCCAATTTTCGGCTTTATCATAATCGTTAAAAATTTTAATAGGATTAGCAGGTTTGTGAAAGGTCATGTAAAAATTAGCAATTAATCGTGAATGCAAGTTGTTCACTACAATTGCTTGTGCTTTTCTAATAGCAACTATTTTTTTGTCGGTTGCAAAAAATTCACGAGCTTCATGAGACATGTTACTTCTTATGTTCCTAGCATCAACGAGAGTTACGAATGATTTTCCTTCAACAAACTCATATGTTTTATCATCCACTTCAATGGCATCTTCGATCTCAAAATCAACCTGATCTTTAAATTGTAATAAAGTAAAACCTTCTTCAATTAAATAAAGATGAGCTTTTTCCAATTCTATGTATTTTTTATAGACCAATTTAAATATTTAGCCTATAAATATAGTATTTTTATCTATGAAACAATAAATGGGAAAATTATTTTTGTTATTGCTTAACTAAACTCTTTGTTAAGATTCCATTTTCAGAAATTACTTTAATCATGTAAAACCCTTTGGTAAGATGATTTAGGTTGAGTTGAAAGTTACCTGAATTAATTTCAATAACTTTCTTAAATACTAACTGACCAATTGAATTATATAGTTCAATCGTTTGTAGACTTTTTGAATCACTTTGTAAGGTAATGGTATTGCTAAATGGGTTTGGATAAATATTTATTTGAGATGTTGAATTTTCAATCACACCAACGCCAAAAACTGGATGTATATTAATGTTATCGAGGTAAATAATATTTCCATGGTCTGATTTATTTTCAAATAATAACTCAACAGCACTTAATCCTGATAAGACATTTAGATTTACAGTATCATTTCTCCACTGATTGGGGGTGGGTGTAAAATAAACAGGTTGGTCGTTTGCGGTTGCTAATATGTTTCCATCTTTTTCCCACAATAAGTTTTTGGTTACACCACAATCTGTCGAATAATAAATAGCCAAAGTATCGGATCTATTAAACCACCATTGTGCATGGGCTACATCAAAGGTTAATTCGGAATTTATTATTGGCGAAAAATCTAATGGTGGGGTTATTAAATAATCTTTTTCTCCATCAAAGTTGGTAGAGAAATTATCGATATAAACACTAGCTTGGCTCAGCCCAAAACCTCCTACATTATTATTGTGCTCCCATGTTACTCCTTCATCATTATTAATTATTGACCAATTAGCAGGAATTGAAGTACTAGTTTCAAAACCTTCATTGAATGGAATACCAATTCCACTGGATGAATTTTGAACATTTATATAATTTGAAATATAAACAGAATCACTTCCTAAAGGATTTGCAACGACCAAAGAAACTCCATAATTTCCAATTGTTGGGTAACAAATTGTTGGATTTAAATCGGTTGATGTGCTAGGTGTTCCACCAGGAAAATACCATTGCCATTGTAATCCCAAATTAGGTGAGGTATTGGTAAATTTTGCACAATTTCCAGGACAAATATTAGTATCTGGTGAGAAAAATTGAGCCACTGGTGGTGCAGTAACATATAAGTCAGATTCCCATAAACCTCTGCCATACGTAGCGGCTCTAATTTTGCCAGTTCCATAATAAATTTCTAACTCATTTACGATAACATTTGGAAATCCATCCATAAAAGACTGCCATTGCATTAAATCGTCATTTTTATAATAAATTCCCATATCTGTTCCAACGTATATTCCGTTGTTAGAACCATTTTCATAAGCCACACAATTTATTGGTAAGTTGGGTAAGTTACCAGAAACATTTATCCAAGTATTGCCTCCATTAGTAGATTTAAATACTTTTTCTCCATTAGTAAACCCCGATAAACTTACCCAAAGCACATTTGGATTGGTGTTGTGAACTGTAATATAAGTAATGGCGTTGTTGGGTAAACCTGTTGTAATGTTAGTCCAAATTCCGCCACCATTAGTTGTTCTGTAAATGGTGTTGTTGGATGCCGCATAAATTACATTATTAGTAGATGGAGCAACAACCAATGATTTTAATTTTACCGACGCACTAAAGGATGAAATGGTATTCCAATTATTTCCACCATCGGTTGATTTCCACACATCATCATAACCTAAATAAATAGTGTTTGGATTGGAAGGGTCTAAAGTGAATGGAGATACCCAATCACCTGTACCACCAATGCTGTAAGTAATTCCATTAAATGAATTTCCACCATCAGTAGATTTATAGACAGTACCATATTGACTAGTAGAATATAGAATATTAGGATTGGAATAATCGACAACGCACTCCATTCCATCACCACCAGTTACATGCGTCCAACTACCACTTTTTAATAAAAAACTTCCATTATCTTGAGCTCCAGCCATTATTATTCCAGCATTGGTAGCACTAGTTCCTAACCTGTAAAATTGCGAGTGTTGAATTCCTGCGGTAAGGTCTGTAAATGTATTTCCATTATTTGTTGATTTAAAAATTCCACCATCAGAACCACAAAATAAAACACTTCCATAAAAATCTAAGGTATGAATATCGGCATGTACATATTCAAAACTTCCTGTTGGCCAATTCCATTGAGATAAAGCAATTAAGGTTGCTCCTCCATTGGTAGATTTCCAAACATTTACACCTCCAGTATAAACTTCGTTTTTGTTGGTTGGAGATACAGCTAAAGCCATGTCGTACCAACTTTGTCCTCCAGAATCGTTTCCATCTGTATCATATCCAAAAACATTGGGAGTATTTGTTCGCAATGAAAAGTTATTTCCACCATCTGTCGAACGGTATAAACCTAAAAAACCTGCATCATTATAATTGGAGGCTAATACGTAAACATAATTGGTATCATTTTCAGTTACACCAATAGAAAGCCTTCCAATACTACTTGTTAATGGCAAACCATTGGTAACATTGGTAAAAGAATTTAAATTACCACCACTGGTAGATTTGAAAAAAAGTTCGCTCGTGCAAGCAAAAACAGTATTGGGGTTGGTGGGATTAAATTCTACATCTCTAATAGAGCCACTTAAAACACTACTCCAGTTTAAACCAGCATCTAATGTTTTAAATAAGCCGTGGCTTGTGGCAACCAATAAAATGTTGGGGTTAGTTGGATGGATAATAATCTTCCGCATTACTCTGGCTTGTGTAGTACCCCAATTTAAACCTGTACCATTCCATGTAATTCCTCCGTCGGTAGATTTTAATACTCCAATGCTATAGGTATCACTGGCATCGCCATCACCTGTTGCAATATAAACGGTATTAGAATTGGTAGGGTCAACCGCAATTCCAGAAACACCTAATGATGATAACTGGTCTGTTAATGGCACCCATGTGTTGCCACCGTTGATAGATTTCCAACACCCACCAGCAGGAGCTCCTACATAAATAATGTTACTGTTGTTAGGGTCAACGGTAATCGCATTAACCCTTCCTAAGCCAGGATTCCAACCAATGGAGTTCCAACTATCAGGACCTAATGGAATCCAGTTGCCATTTTTATTATTGGATTGCCCTTTTTTGGAAGTGTATAAATTTTTAAATTTTTGATATTCTTCGTAAGCTAAAGCAGGATTAGGAAGTCTTCCAGAAGGATAAACCCGAGGTTCCATAAAATACTCCCATCTTTTAAATTGCTTCCAGCCTTTGCCTTTTTCGTAGTTTTTTCCTTGCCAATAAGTATTAAATGATTGTTGAACTTCGTAAAAATTAGCACCTTGATTATTCATTAACCGAACATATTCCTGCGGGTGAGCATCGTTACTCATTAAGGAAAAAATAAACAACAAAAAAATCAATCGATACATCATACAAGTATAAAACAAATAGCAATAAGTGATACTTCAAAGGTATTCATTCTTTGCCAACAAAACTCATCAATTCAATAAATGAATTGGATTCCTAACTAAAAGGATTAAAAAAGATTAATTTTAGTAATTGTTTGAAGCGTAATTAAGCACTAAAAGTTTCCAGTTCTCTATCTATCTTTTTAAATAAACCTTGTAAAACTTTTCCAGGACCAACTTCGGTAACTGATGTTGCACCATCAGCTAACATTTGTTGCATGGTTTGCGTCCATTTTACAGGAGCAGTTAATTGAGCAATTAAATTAACTTTAATTTCTTCTGGATTGGTAACAGCAGCAGCTGTTACGTTTTGGTAAACAGGACAAATTGGAGTGTTAAATGTGGTAGCATTAATCGCAGTAGCTAATTCTTGTCGAGCAGGCTCCATTAATGGTGAATGAAATGCTCCACCTACAGGTAAAATCATTGCTCTTCTGGCACCTGCAGCAGTTAATTTTTCGCAAGCTTCGGTTATCGCACTTACGGTACCCGAAATTACTAATTGTCCAGGACAATTGTAGTTGGCAGGAACAACAATCCCATCAATGTTGGCACAAATTTTTTCGACAACTGCATCGTCTAAATTTAAAATGGCTGCCATCGTTGAAGGAGTTGCTTCACACGCTTTTTGCATTGCTAAAGCTCGTGCAAAAACTAACCGAAGGGCATCTTCAAAATTTAAAGTTCTATTGGCAACTAACGCAGAAAACTCTCCTAAAGAGTGTCCTGCAACCATTGCGGGTTGAAAACTTTCGCCGAGAGTTTTGGCTAAAATAATCGACTGTAAAAAAATAGCAGGTTGAGTAACTCTAGTTTGTTTAAGGTCTTCGTCAGTGCCATTAAACATAATGTCGGTAATTCTAAAACCTAAAATATCATTGGCTTTCTCGAACATTTCTTTGGCTAACTCAGAACTTTCGTAAAGTTCTTTTCCCATTCCTACAAATTGAGATCCTTGTCCAGGAAAAACGTATGCTTTCATATAATTATAGTTAATATATTGAGTGGATAAAAGTAGTAATTTATTAAAATAGTTTTAACCTTCAAAAAATTCTCTTTCTATTTTTTCTTGATGATCTGGGTGTGCAATTTTTACCAATTCGGCAACTCGTTGTTGAATGGTTTTTCCATATAAATTTGCAACTCCATATTCTGTTACTACATAATGAATGTGAGCTCTAGTAGTAACAACTCCAGCACCCATATTTAAGAACGGAACAATTCTACTAATGCCTTTGTTGGTTGTTGATGGCATTGCAATTATAGCTTTACCTCCTTCGCTTAAACATGCTCCTCTAATAAAATCCATTTGACCACCAACACCCGAATACATTCTGGTTCCTATCGAATCAGCACAAACCTGACCAGACAAATCAATCTGAATGGCTGAATTGATAGCAACCATTTTAGGATTTTGTTTAATAATGGAAACATCGTTGACATAATCACATGAACGCATTTCGATAAAAGGATTATCATCAACATAATCATAAAGTTGTTTGGAGCCAGCTAAAAATGTAGTAAGAACTCTACCAGGTCCTATGCCTTTATAATTACAATTGATAATATCTTTTAATATTAATTCAATAACACCATCAGAAAACATTTCGGTGTGTAAGCCTAGGTCTTTATGGTTATGAAGCCTTGATAATACAGCATTTGGGATAGATCCTATTCCCATTTGTAGCGTACTTCTATCTTCAATTAGTTCAGCAATGTAATCACCAATTTTATTTTCGACTGCAGTAGGAGGTGGCAACAATAATTCTGGAATAGGTCTATTAATTTCAACAAAAGTATCAAGTTCAGAAATGTGAATAATTCCTTCTCCATGAACCCTCGGCATTTGGTAGTTAATTAATGCAATAACGTGTTTAGCACTAGCTATTGCAGCAAGAGTCGCTTCAACAGAAACGCCTAAAGAACAATAGCCATGCCTATCTGGTATGGAGACTTGGATTAAAGCTACATCAAGTAATAAAATTTTTCGTTTAAATAGTAAAGGAAGTTCGCTTAAAAAAACAGGAGTATAAGATCCATTACCTTCTTTTAAAGTATGACGTACATTATCTCCAATAAAAAATGAATTTACGTGAAAACTATTCTTGTATTTTGGGTCAGCATAAGGGGCTTCTCCAATGGTATGTAAGTGACAAATTTCGACATTTTTCAGTTCTTCATGCCTTGCAGTCATTGCGATGATTAATTCGTGAGGCGAAGCCGCCGCCGCATGAATATAAACTCTGTCGTTCGATTTAATAATTTTTACAGCTTCTTCAGCAGATACCGATTTATACATAAATGGATACTATTAAAATTTAATGACAAATTTACAATTGAATTTTGGTTAATAAACTAGTAAAAGTCATTTTTTAAAAATCTTTTTGATTTATCCTAACTATTAAAATTTTGTTAATAGAACTAGAATTTCAATATTAATATTCAAAATTATTACCTTTATCAACGTATGAACAGAAAAACTATTCGAACAATTATTTTATTAGCAACTTTATCGTTGATAGGTATTGTTGCTACTCAAATTTTTTGGGTAAGAAATGCTTACAATCTTCAGGAAAAACAATTTAATGACAGGGTTCATATTGCATTAACGAATGTTACACACGAGTTGCTCACTATCAATAAAGACAAATCAACATTAATCAATCCAGTAAAACAGATTGCCTCTAATTATTATACAGTAATGATTAACGACACTGTTAATCCATATTTATTGGAAACATTGCTTAAAAACGAATTTCTTCAAAAAAGTTTAAATGTCGATTTTGAGTATGTGATTTACGATTGTTTTACGGATTCTATTGTTTTTGGTAATTACATTTCCCTAGAGGAGGAAGATAAAGACTTGTTACAATCCAAATCATACACTATCAAATGGGATAGAGATGGGCATTATTTTGGAGTTTATTTTCCTTCAAAAGAAGCTTATATTTTGAATGAAATGGGAATATGGATTTTTTCTTCTTCCATCATTTTAGTCATTATTATATTTTTTGCCTACACCATAAATATTATTTTAAAACAAAAAAGACTATCCGAAATAAAAAATGATTTTATCAATAACATCACCCACGAATTTAAAACTCCAATTTCTACGATATCACTTTCGGCAGAAGTGTTGTTACAAAAAAATATCATTAACGAACCCGAACGATTAACCAATTATGCAAACATCATTAAAGAAGAAAATAATCGCTTAAAAAATCAGGTGGACAAAGTATTGCAGTTAGCTACGCTAGATAAAGATAAATTAAAATTAGAGAATGAAAACATTAATCTTCATGAGTTAATTACTCATGCTATAAAAAGTTTTGATTTGATTGTGAAAGAAAGAAATGGAGAAATTACATGCAACTTACAAGCAAAAAAACACACTATTTTTGGTGATAAAATTCACATTACGAATACCCTCCATAATTTAATTGACAATGCAATAAAATATTCTACCGAAAATCCTAAAATTATTATTCGAACAAATGACCACAAAGATTTCATAGAAATTAGTGTGCAAGACAATGGAATGGGAATTTCTAAAGAGGGACGAAAATATATTTTTGATAAATTTTACAGAGAGCCTACAGGAAATGTACACGATATAAAAGGTTTTGGATTAGGCTTAAATTATGTAAAAACTATTGTAGAGGCTTACAATGGAAGTGTAAAATTAATTAGCAAAGTAAACGAAGGTTCCACCTTTGTAATTAAATTTCCTTTAAAATAAAATACTATGGGAAAAGAAATTAAAGACATTCATATTTTGTTGGCAGAAGACGATTCTAATTTAGGATTTGTAGTGTCGGATAACTTAAAAGCTAATGGGTACAAAGTTACCTTATGCCCTAACGGTGAAATTGCATTGAAAACTTTTGCCAATGAAAAATTCGATTTGTGTATTTTAGACATTATGATGCCAAAAAAAGATGGCTTTGTGGTGGCAAAAAATATTAGAGATGTTAATAAGGAGGTGCCTATTATTTTATTAACTGCTAAATCGATGCAAATAGATAAGGTAAAAGGGTTTATGTTGGGCGTAGATGATTACATTACCAAACCATTCGATTTTCAAGAATTTATGTTACGAATAGAATCCATTTTAAGAAGAACAAAAGTGTTAAATCAGAAAGTAGATAAAAAAGTAGAAACTTACAAAATTGGAACTTATACTTTTGATGTAAAAAATCAAGTGCTTTTCCATTCAAAACAAGAAAATAAACTAACCATAAAAGAAACCAAAATACTTACGTTTTTATGCGAACACATCAACGACATCGCTCCCAGAGATTTGATATTAAAAAATATTTGGGGTTCTGACGATTATTTTAGTGGAAGAAGTATGGATGTTTTTATTTCTAAATTAAGAAAATATCTGTCTGCAGATACCAACATTCAAATTAGCAACATTCATGGAGTAGGTTTTAAATTGGAGGTTAACGATTAACTAATGGATGCAACTTTTTTACAAAAAACTGCCCAGTATTTAATTACAACTTACCCTAATAATCTTAGTGATATTTGTATCGTGTTGCCCAATAAACGGGCAGGGTTATTTTTAAAACAACACCTCAGTAAATTAATTGACCAACCCATTTGGCTGCCTCAAATTATTGGCACTGAAGAATTAATTGAACAGCTTTCGGAAGCTGAAATTATTGATAATACAACCCAACTTTTTGAATTGTATGATGTCTATAAAAAATCGATTGCTGAACCCGAAACTTTTGACGAATTTAGCAAATGGGGACAGATTTTATTGCACGATTTTAATGAAATTGACCGGTACCTTGTTCCAACTTCCGACCTGTTTAAACACATCAACGAAATTCGTGCTTTAGAAGTTTGGAATTTAGGCGAAAGAGAAATAACCGAATTTCAATCAAAATATTTAAAATTTTGGAAACAATTGGGCGATTTGTATCAATTGTACACCCAGCAATTAACCAATAACCATTTGGCTTATCAAGGTTTAGCGTATCGAATTGTTGCAGAAAGTTTAGCGAAAAATCCAGAACATTTTATCAAAGAAAAAATAACTTGGGACAAACTCATTTTTATTGGATTTAATGCCTTAAACAAAGCGGAAGAAGTTTTGATAACTGAATTAAAAAAACATCAAAAATGTGAAGTGCTTTTTGATGCAGACGAATACTATTTGAATGACGAAATGCAGGAAAGTGGCTTATTTTTAAGAGCATTGAAAAAGAAAAGTGCGTTTCAACCTTTAAATTGGGTAACCAATAAATTTAAAACAGAAGAAAAGCAAATAAATATTTTTGGAGTACCTCAAAATATTGGTCAAGCAAAGTACCTGACCAACATTATTAATGAGATTAGTGCCGAAAAAAATTATACCGATACCGCAGTTATTTTAGCCGACGAAAATTTATTAATTCCTGTTTTACAATCCATACCTGAGCACATTAAAAATATTAATGTTACTATGGGTTATCCGTTGAAGAATACTCCATTAAATAATTTTTTTGAAATTTATTTCACCACTTTAGTAAATGCCGAACGATTTGGAAATAAAGAAGCACTAACCTATCATCATAAAGATTTAATAAAACTTTTTCAGCTACCTTTTAGTCAACTTATTTTTTCAAAAGAAGCTTGTGAAATCATCAAAAAAAAGATTACAAAAAACAATTGGGTATTTATCAATAAAGACAAGTTAGCTTGGATAAACAGTCAACTTACTATTCCGTTTAAGGAAACTTATTCTATCAAAGAAATGCTGAGTCAATGTTTGGCGTTTATCGATGAAGGAAAAAAATGCTTTAGCAACAACGAGAATTCAAAACTAGAACTAGAATATTTGTTTCAATTTGCTTTGCTTTTTAATCAGATAAAAACTTTAATCAACAAATATCCATTTTTAGAAAATTGTAAAGAGTTTTATTCGCTTTATCACCAACTATTAAGTTCTTATTCTATAGCCTTGTATGGTGAACCATTAAAAGGACTACAAGTCTTGGGAATGTTAGAGACCCGCAACATCGATTTTAAAAACATCATTCTTATTTCTACCAATGAAGGAACTTTACCTGCGGGGAAAACTTTTAACTCTTTTATTCCGTTCGATATAAAAAGAGCTTATCAATTACCTACTCACATTGAGAAAGATGCTATTTATGCCTATCATTTTTATCGTTTAATACAAAATGCAACGAACATTAATATTTTGTATAACACCGAAACCAATGAGTTTGGAAGTGGAGAACAAAGCAGATTTGTTACTCAAATTGAACATGAATTAAGCAAATTTCCAAACATTACCATTAAAAAACAATTAGTAACCTATCCAACGATACATAAAAAAGCGGTAGCGTTTAAAGTGGAAAATTCGTCTGCAATTATTGAAAAAATTAAAGAACGTTTTGCCAAAGGAATTTCCCCTTCGGCATTAATTACTTATATTACTTGTCCGCTCGATTTTTACTACAAATATGTGTTGGGTGTAAGTGAAGTAGAAGAAGTGGAAGAAAGCATAGATTACGCTTCTTTCGGAACTTATGTACACAAAAGTTTAGAAATTTTATACCAAGATTTTGTAGGTAAAAATATTTCTGAGCAAGATTTATTGGTGATGTTAAAAAAAGTCCCAACAACAGTAACTGCTGTTTTTGTCGAAGATTTTAAGGACAAAGAATTGCAATCGGGTAAAAATTTATTGACGCTGAATGTCGCTCAAAATTACATCACTACTTTTATTAAAAACGAAATAAAATATGTGAAAGATTTAACAGCCCCTTTGTTTATTAATGCGTTGGAACTGGAGTTGAAAGCCGATTTAATTATTGATGGGGTTCCTATTCTTTTAAAAGGCTTTGCCGACAGAATTGACAGTTGTGGAAATCAATTACGAATAATAGATTATAAAACTGGATTAGTTGAGCAATCTCAATTAAAAATAAAAAACATCGATGGGTTGTTGGAAGCCAAAAAAAGCAAAGCTTTTCAATTATTGATGTATGCGTTGATGTATTCCAAAAATAACAACATTGATAACACCGAATTAACTTCTGGCATTATATCTTTTAGAACATTGAGCAGTGGTTTTATGCCTTTTATGAGCAACAACTCCGCAACAATAGACCAAACAATCTTAACAGATTTTGAAGTCTTAGTAAGTAATTTGATAAAAGATATTTTTAGTGTAGAAAATTCATTTACACACCATCCAGATTCAACGTATTGTGAGTTTTGTGGGTAATTAGAACTGTAATTTATTGGAAAAAATAAATCTTATTATGTAAAGACATCTTTACTGTTTTAATTTTTTAATTAAGGCTTTAATGCTTTTCATTCTTTTATCCTCTTTGTGTTTGCTTTCTTCTCTAAAGCTGCAAACAGTGGGCTTTTGAACAATTAAACCAAATAAATCAAAGATATCGATATCGTCGTTATCAGGATACTCCATCATAAAATGTTTATATTCAATAGTACCAGAATAAAATTCCTCCGCCAATCTTGCAGCAAGCTTTCTGTCTTTCATTTAATGAACTGTTTGGTTCAAAAGTAGTTTAAATAAGTACTCACCTGCTTTTATAGCCCATATTTATTACATTTATTTCCTAATCATTGTCAATTTCTCCTTGAAATTACTTAAATCAGACACTTATAACTAGTTGAATAATAGTTAATTAAATAGCTAATTTCGGTATAATTTTTTTATTTCAATTAAAAGAGTCAACTTTGCACCCGCTACAAAATAATTTGTGGTACAGCGAAAACCAATTGGTTAAAGCATCTGGCGATTCAGTCCCGCTAAAAGTTTTATACCAGTTCGGTATAAAATATATAAAATGACATTTAAAGACTTAGGTTTAAGTAATGAATTACTTAAAGCAATTACAGAAATGGGCTTTGAACAGCCTTCAGAAATTCAGGAAAAATCAATTCCAACTTTATTAGAAACAGAAAAAGATTATGTTGGCTTGGCACAAACAGGAACAGGTAAAACTGCTGCTTTTGGTTTACCAATGATTCAACAAATTGATACTGATTATCGAGCAATCCAAGCATTAATACTTTGCCCTACTCGTGAGTTGTGTATTCAAATTACGAAAGAAATGACGCAATATGCAAAGTATAAACAAGGAGTGAGTATTGTTGCTGTTTATGGGGGTGCTAGCATTAGCGATCAAATTAGAGCGATTAAAAATGGTGCTAACATTATTGTCGGAACACCAGGAAGAACAATAGATTTAATTGACAGAAAAGCACTAAAATTTGATAGTGTATCTAAAGTAGTTTTAGATGAAGCGGATGAAATGTTAAACATGGGCTTTAAAGAAGATATCAATTTAATTTTAAAATCAACACCGGCATTTAAAAGAACATGGCTTTTTTCAGCTACCATGCCTAAAGAGGTAGAAAAAATTGCTAACACCTATATGGAAGACCCATTTAAAGTGGTGGTAGGAATAAAAAATAGCAGTGCCGAAAATATTGAACATAAATTTTGTTTGGTAAATGGTAGAGATAAATATTTTGCTTTGAGAAGATTTATTGATCATTATCCAGGGTTGTTTGGTATTGTTTTTTGTAGAACAAGAAGAGATACTCAAGAAGTTGCTGAAAAATTAATGAATGATGGTTACAATGCCGATGCTTTACACGGAGATTTATCCCAAGGGCAACGCGATGCTGTGATGGGAAAATTTAGAAATAAAACCATACAACTTTTAGTAGCTACAGATGTTGCAGCCAGAGGTATTGATGTAGATGATATTACACATATTTTTCATTATGATTTACCCGATGAAATTGAAAGCTATACTCACAGAAGTGGTAGAACTGCAAGAGCTGGTAAATCAGGAATTTCTATTGCATTGATTAGTCCTACTAAATCTAGTAAAATAAAATTAGTAGAAAAACAAATAGGTAAAAAGTTAGATTTGGTAAAAGCACCATCTGGACAAGATATTTGTGGAATGCAGTTGATGAAAATGATTAATAATGTAAAAGAAGTTAAAGTAAACGAGAAAGGAATTGCTCCTTTTGTTGCTCAAATACATGAAAGCTTAGCGGAATATAGCAAAGAAGAATTGATTGAAAGATTTGTTTCAGTAGAGTTTAATTTATTCTTAAAATCTTACGAAAAAGCAAGCGATATTAATATCGACCCAAGTAGAATAAGACAAGGAAGAGATAGAGATGATGAAGGTTCTGGAAGAAGAGGAAGAGATAATGAAGGTCGGGGTGGAAGAAGATCATCAGGAGAAGAAAGTGCTAATAGAGTATTTATTAATGTTGGTAAGATGGATGGCTTTGAAAACAAAGGACAGTTATTAGGTTTCATTTGTAATCAAGCTGGTATTGATGGTGGTTCTGTTGGTAAAATAGATTTGTTCGACAGTTTTGCATTTATGGGAGTAGAAGAAGGTGTTGGAGAAAGATTAATTAGTGCACTAAATGGTAAAAACATTGAAGACAGAGATATTCGTGTAGAATTTTCGAAAGAAAAACCAAGAGGAGAAAGAAATGGAGGAGAAAGAAGAATTAGCGAAAGAAGTAGTGGAGAAAGAAGAAGTAGTGAGAGAAGTGGAGGAGAACGAAGAGTTTCTGAAAGAAGTGGAGGAGATCGAAGAAGTAGTGAACGAGGTAATTCAGAAAGAAGTGGTGGAGAAAGAAAAAGTTTTGGTGTAAGTAGAGACTTCGAAAAAAATAATGCTGATAATAGAGGTGGTGGAAATAGAAATTTTAGAGAAAGAAGAAAAAGAAGTTAAAAAAGTCAGAAGAACGAAGTCGGAAGTTTTTTATTAGCATTAAACTTCCAACTTCTAACTTCCAGTTTCTAGCTTATTCAAAAACTCTTTCTCAATTAAAGCACCATCCTTTATTACTTTTTTAGCCCAAATAATTAGTTGTTCTGTTTTTTCTTCATTTGTTAACTGCCAGGTTATTTCTGAAGATTTTAATCTTTTACTCAATTCATATAAACTTATTGCTGCAGAAACGGAAATATTTAAACTTTCTGTAAAGCCAACCATTGGTATTTTTACAAAGCCGTTTGCGTTTTTCATAGCAATTTCAGATAAGCCTTTTTCTTCAGTTCCAAATAACAAAGCAATTTTGTGAGTTAAAGGAAGGTCTTGTATTAAACAATCATTGGTATGTGGAGTAGTTGCATAAACGGTATAACCGTCAGCTTTTAATTGATTAATACAGTCAAAAGTATTGTTTTCGTTTTTATTGTATTTGTACAAGTTAAGCCATTTAGATGCTCCATGCACTACACTTGGATTAATAGTATATTTATTTCTGTTTTCAATGATGTGTACATCTTGTATTCCAAAAACATCACAAGAACGAAGCACTGCACTTGCATTTTGTGGCTGAAAAATATCTTCTAAAGCAACAGTAATATGTTTGGTGCGTTCTTCTATTATTTGATAAAACAGGTTTTTTTTATTTTCGGAAAGGAAATTAAGAAGGTAGTTTAACAATTCCTGTTTATTGATGGCTGTCATTTTGTAAAAATAAAAAAGGCTTTCCAATTAAGAAAAGCCTTTAAAATAATTCTTTTAAAAAGATTATTTTACTGTGTTAGCTAAAGCAGCACCTGCTTTAAATCTTACCACTTTTTTTGCAGCTATTTTAATATTAGCTCCAGTTTGTGGGTTTCTACCAGTTCTTGCAGCTCTTTTAGAAACTGACCAAGATCCAAATCCTATTAAAGCAACTTTGTTACCTTTTTTTAATGATTTTGTACAGTTGCTAGTTAAAGCTTCTAAAGCTCTTTTTGCATCTGCTTTTGTTAATTTTGCATCTTTTGCAATTGCATCGATTAATTCTGCTTTGTTCATGATTTTATTATTTTAGGTTAAACATTAAATTTCGTCTATTAACTGCCAACAAATATAGATGAATACAACTTCAGTACAAGGTTTATTTCAAAAAATCGCTAGAATTGTTGATAAATAAGGGTTTTTGTTAATAACTATGGCTGAAACCCTTTAAAATTAGGGGGTAAAATTACTTTTTTAGTTCATTTTCTAAAATTCTATCATCACCAAAAAACTCAGGAGATTGTATGGATAACACTTTTATTGGTTTTTTTGAGAGAACTTCTAACGAATGAAAGGTATTTTGTGGAATTCTAAAATAATCACCTGTGCCAATATTCGTTTTACTTCCATTAACAGTAATAATTCCCTGCCCTTCTACCACATAAATCAATTCAGAATGTGTTGAGTGTTTGTGAGATGGAACCTCTTTTTTTACCCAAATAAGAAATGAAGTAGAATTACTATCGGTATCTAATTTTTTCATCAATACATTTTCAATATCTTCATTCAACTCTGTTTCATTAATGTTAATGACATTTTGTGAAAATGTTATCATTGACCATAAAATAGTTATTAAAAATAAAATTGCTTTCATACTTTTTACATTTTTGAATTGATTAAATCAATTGTTTCTTGTTCAATTTTAATCGTTTTTTGATAAATTTCTGCTCCACGTTTAATGACATCTTCTGCAAAAGATCGGTCTTTAATGTTTTTTGCATTTATTTTAACATTAAAATAAGCACCAGTAACTGCTGCTTTCGCACATAAAATTCCAACTGCTGCATCTGATAAAGAAGATGGTAATCCATCTTTTAACATAGCTTGTGCTACTTCCATAGAATTGTATGCAGTCTCCATCACTTTAAAGGGTATTTGAGTAGCGTATTTGGTAGCTTCTTCTATGGCAGCTGTTCTAATTTCTTTTTCTTGAATCGTATTTTTAGGCATTCTAAAGCCGTCAATAATTTTATTAAATGCATTGGTATCCTCGTCAACTAATTGTATTAATGTAGTTTTATAGGCTTGTCCTTTTACTGCCCATTCAGAAAACTCTTCCCATCTATCGTCCCAACCTGCTTTGTGACTAGATAAATTAGCAACCATTGTTCCTAATGAAACTCCAAGTGTGCCTACATAAGCAGCAATGGACCCCCCTCCTGGAGCCATCGATTCTCCCGCAGTTTCATCAGCAAAATCTTTTAAATTTAAATCAATTAGCTTTTTGGTATCACCTTCCAATAGATATTCTATTATTTTCTCTTTTGGATTAAAAGGCTTTAAATCATCCAACCCCAACGATTTAATGGCAATTTTAATTTTTTCAGATTCAGAACAACCTAAAGAACGTTGTTGTTTAATTAAATAAAAATCGGCGGCATCTAACATTGCCTTTAAAGGAATTAATCCTATCAATTCAGAACCAGTAACTCTCATTCCTCTTTCAGTAGCCATTTTATCACTTTCATCAAAAGCAACGTGCATAGAGGTAATATTGATGTTGGTTAAATTGTAGGATATTTGAGCAATACCGTATTCTTCGATATACCAACCTATGCCTTTTACAGCTTTCAATTTACCAGGAATTCTAACTTGCTCACCATTTTTATTCAACACTTTTTTTCCATTGGGAGTTCCATCTTCTGTTTTTCCTCTACCAGCTTCTCTAATATCGAAAGCAATTGCATTTGCTCTTCTGGTAGAGGTGGTATTTAAATTAACATTGTAAGCAATTAAAAAATCTCTTGCACTAATTGCTATTGCACCAGTAGTTGTAACGCTTTCGGTAAATGCTGCTGGTCCAAAATCTGGTTTCCATGCTGGGGTTACTAGTTTTTC
>CAYHWX010000080.1:0-17231 GCA_964360245.1 uncultured Vicingus sp. | reverse complement strand
ATGGTAAAACCCACACCGAACTAGGCCATGTCTCGATTGTGAAGTAAATAATAATAACAAAGTCTCAAAAAAATTCTTTACTAATTTAAAGGAACAATAAAAGCATCATTAACTTGATGTTCTTTCTTTAATTTCTCTATGATTTGATTTGCTTCTTCTTTTGAATTTGCTTCACCATAGGTAATTTTCATCCATTCCCCTTTTTTATTTTTCTTTATTTTATCTAAAGGTATGTGGTGCAGTTTACAATAATTATTTACTCGGGTTTCTGAAAATTCTAACAATGATAATAACTGAACCGTATATTTCATCCCAATTTTATTGGTTGCCAGCATAGATGGAGTTTTCTTCTCGGTAGCTGTTGGTTTTGGCACTTCAACTATTGATTTTGTTTTCACAACTGGTGGAGTCGGTTGTGGAATTTCGACCACCGGTTCTTCCTTAATAACAGGTGGCGTTGGCTGGGGTACTTTTGCAACAGGTCCTTCTTTTACTATTGTGGTTATTGGTTTTGCAATTTCTACTATCGGCTTTTCCATTACTGTTGGTGGTGTTGGTTTTACAACTTCTACAACGGGCTCTTCCTTAACTATTGGAGATGCTGGTTTCGCAACTTCTACAAAAGACTCTTTCTTTTCAACTGGGGGTGTTAGTTGTGGTATTTCAGCGACAGCTAAAACTCCATTATCTTTAATGCTAATTTCAGGTAAATTAAGCACTTTTTTTTCTTCATTTCTTGAGTACTGAAGTTCTACAGGAAAAGAACAATCGCCACTTACTCCTAAAATAATTCCAAACTCTACATTTATTATTCCAGATGTTGGAATAGCCATTATGTAAAACTTTATATAATTTTCATTTCTGTCAAAAAATAATTGATTATTTGGAGAGGGTTGGTAGGTGTGGTTGTTATTGATTAAATATTTTATTCTTGCAATATCAACTCCAATTAAGCCTGTTATGGTTGTTTTAATGGTATATTCATTAGCAGCACGACCAGATTTAACATCATAAACAGCATTTACATCTTGAGCAAAGACAGATTCACTAAATAAAAAGAAGAGTATAGAAACCGTTAAAGCCCTAATCATAATTTTAGTTTTGAAAGGGCATAAATATATAAAATGTTTTGAAACTTACTGAAAAAGGTGATTGGATTAAAAGGAAAGAAAGATTATTAAAAATCCAATAAGAGAAGCTATCTTTTTCAAAATTCTGTTCTATAAAAGTTTAAAATACCCTTATCTAGTATTCAAGACGAAAATGAAGTAAAAAAGATGTTTAGAGTTATTTATTTTTTTATCACTCCCAATTCTTTACCAACTTATTCAAAAGCTTTAATCGCTTTATCTAAATGTTCTTTAGTATGTGCAGCAGAGAGCTGAACTCTAATTCTTGCTAAATCTTTAGGGACAACAGGGTAGAAAAATCCAACAGCATAAACACCTTCTTTCAATAATTTATTGGCAAACTCTTGAGCTAACTTTGCATCATACAACATCACAGGAACAATGGCAGAATCTCCATCTCTAATTTCTAACCCTACTTTTTTTATTCCTTCTTTAAAATAATTAATATTTTCTTCTAATTTATCTCTTAAATGAGTTGAGCTACTTAGTAAATTAAAAACTTCTATAGCTGCACCGACAATAGCAGGAGAAAGGGAATTGGAAAACAAATAAGGTCTTGAGCGTTGGCGCAACATATCAATAATTTCTTTTCTGCCAGAGGTAAATCCACCCATTGCTCCACCCAATGCTTTTCCTAAAGTGGAGGTAATAATATCAATCCTTCCCATCACATTATTGTGCTCGTGGGTTCCTCTTCCTGTTTTTCCAATAAAACCAGAAGCATGAGAATCATCAACCATTACTAAAGCATTATATTTTTCTGCTAAATCGCAAATCTTATCCAATTTAGCAACATAACCATCCATCGAAAAAACGCCATCGGTAACAATAATTCTATTTCGTTGTGCTTGTGAAGTTTTTAATTGTTCTTCTAAATCAGCCATATCGCTATTTTTATAGCGATACCGTTGGGCTTTACACAAACGCACTCCATCAATAATTGAAGCATGATTCAACTCATCAGAAATAATGGCATCTTCCTCACCAAATAAAGGTTCAAAAACACCTCCGTTGGCATCAAATGCAGCAGCGTAAAGAATGGTATCTTCTGTTCCTAAAAAGTTAGAAATTTTAGCTTCCAATTCTTTATGAATATCTTGTGTTCCACAAATAAATCGAACCGACGACATTCCATAACCGTGCGTATCTAAAGCTTTTTTCGCTCCTGCTATTACTTTTGGATGCGATGATAATCCTAAATAATTGTTGGAACACATAATTATTACTTCTTCACCAGTTGAAACTTTAACTTCAGCTCCCATTGGCGTTGTGATTATTCTTTCATTTTTGTATAATCCAGCTTCTCGAATATTTTTTAATTCGGTTTGAAGTTCTTGTTGCAATTTTCCGTACATAATCAATAGCATTTTAAAAAAACGAATGTAGTTATTTTTTATAAATTTACCCCTTCATTTTTAAACCTATTTTTGCCGTTTACTAATTATGGAAAAGATACTCGTTATCGATAATTACGACTCCTTCACTTATAACTTGGTTCATTATATCGAATCAAATCCGAATTATGAAGTTGATGTTTTTCGTAATGATGAAATAACATTAAACGATGTTAGAAAATATGATACCATTATTCTTTCTCCTGGACCAGGATTGCCAAAAGACAACCAAATTTTATACGAAGTGATAAAAACTTATGCCCCCACCAAAAAAATACTAGGAGTTTGCTTAGGAATGCAAGCAATTGGTGAATTTTTTGGTGGAACTTTAATCAACCTTCCTACTGTTTATCATGGAGTTGCTTCACCAATAGAGGTTATAGATGAAAGAGATTTGCTGTTTAAAAATTTACCTCAACATTTAAAAGTTGGCAGGTATCACAGTTGGGTAATTTCTAACGATAATTTTCCAAAAGAACTAACTGTTACTTCGATAGCAGAAGATAAACAAGTGATGTCTATCAAACATAAAAAATTTAATGCTTACGGAGTGCAATTCCACCCCGAATCAATTTTAACAGAACACGGGAAAGAAATTATTGCTAATTTTTTAGCTATTTAACGATTAACATCATTTAACACAATTTTATAAATGGTAGTTATTTCTTGCTTTCAATTAATTATCTTTACAAGATTACATTGAAAAGTAAAATGTCAGACAGCGTTGTAATCATACCAACCTTCAACGAAAAGGAAAACATCGAAAAAATGGTTCGTACTGTTTTTTCTTTAAAAAACCCTTTTGATATTTTAATTGTTGATGATGGTTCTCCTGATGGAACTGCAACTATCGTTAAAAAATTACAAACCGAATTTCCTAACCAATTACACTTAGCCGAAAGAAAAGGAAAATTAGGGCTCGGAACTGCTTACATACATGGTTTTAAATGGGCTTTGAAACGAGGTTACCAATATATTTTTGAAATGGATTGCGACTTTTCTCACAATCCTGAAGATTTAATAAAGCTACACGATGTTTGTGCTAAAGGTGGTGCAGATTTAGCAATTGGTTCTCGATACATCACTGGAGTTAATGTGGTCAATTGGCCCATGGGAAGAGTTTTAATGTCCTATTATGCTTCAGCATATGTGCGAATGATAACAGGCATGAAAATTAGAGATACTACTTCAGGTTTTAAATGTTATACACGTAAAGTATTGGAAACTATTGATTTGGATGCCATTAAATTTAAAGGTTATGCCTTTCAAATTGAAATGAAATTTACTGCCTCTAAATTTGGTTTTAACATTGTTGAAATACCTATTATATTTACCGACCGACAAGCAGGTGCCTCTAAAATGAGTAAAGGAATTTTTAAGGAAGCCATTTTAGGCGTTATCCAAATGAAAATGAAAAGTTGGTTTAAGAAGTATGAAAGATAAGTAATCAATGGGAATTTTATTAAAAAATGCACAAATAGTCAACGAGGGAAAAATCTTTAAAGGACATATTCTTATTAAAGGAGAACGAATTGCAAAAATATTTACCATCGAAGATGACATCTCTGAAATAGAGAAAGAGAACGATACCATCAACATTCACAACAATTACATCTTGCCTGGAGTTATCGATGATCAAGTACATTTTCGCGAACCTGGATTAACTCATAAAGCTACTATTCATACAGAATCTATTGCTGCAGTTGCTGGAGGAATTACTTCTTTTATGGAAATGCCCAATACCATTCCAAACGCACTAACTCAAAAATTGCTTCAAGATAAATACGATATTGCCGAAAAAACTTCGTTAGCCAACTACTCTTTTTACATGGGGGTTTCTAATGATAACATCGACGAAGTTTTAAAAACCAATCCTACAACAGTTTGTGGAGTAAAAGTTTTTATGGGAGCTTCTACCGGAAACATGTTGGTTGATAATCAAAAAACATTAATTGAACTTTTTTCTAAATGCCAACTATTAATTGCTGCTCATTGCGAAGATGAAACTACCATTAGAAATAATTCGGCAATTTATAGAGAAAGGTATGGTGAAGATGTTCCCATATCCTACCATCCTGAAATTAGAAGTGAGGAGGCTTGCTATAAATCTTCGGCTAACGCTATTGCATTGGCAAAAAAATTTAATACTCGTTTTCATTTGTTTCATTTATCAACCGCTAAGGAAATTAACTTATTAGACAATACCATTCCTCTAAAAGAGAAAAGAATTACTGCCGAAGTTTGCATTCATCATTTATGGTTTTCTGATGAGGATTATGAAACCAAAGGTGCTTTTATTAAATGGAATCCGGCAGTAAAAAAAGCAAGCGATAGAGCTGCACTTTTGCATGGTCTTTTAGTTGATAAAATTGATGTGATAGCTACCGACCATGCTCCACATACCGTTGAAGAAAAATTAAGAACATATTTTAATGCCGCTTCTGGTGGACCAATGGTGCAACACGCATTGGTAACAATGCTCGAGCTTTACCATAATGGGAAAATTAGCTTAGAAAAAATTGCAGAGAAAATGAGTCATGCTGTAACCGATTGTTTTAAAATTGTTGACAGAGGTTACCTTCGTGAAGGTTATTTTGCAGATTTGGTGGTGGTAGATTTGGGTAATCCTTGGACAGTAGAAAAAGAAAATCTCCTCTACAAATGCGGCTGGTCGCCTATGGAAGGGCAAACTTTTAAATCTAAAGTTATGCAAACCTTTGTAAACGGGCACTTAGTTTACAACATGGGAGCCATTGATGAAGATTTTAGGGGAAAAAGAATGAGTTTTGATTATTAAAAAAATTTCACTCCTTTTTCTTAATTTTACACATTCAATTACTTTAAACTTATGAAAAAATTACTATTCGTTTGCTCAATAATTTTCACTATTTACAGTTGTACTTCCTCAAAAGATACGACATCATCTGATAAAACAGATAAAATATCTGCTCCTACAAAAACAAGCACTCCTAAAAAAGATGCTAGGGGAAATTATTTAGAATAATACCGATGTATAATTCCTTTTAGATTTATTTTTTAACCGTTTATCATGTACTCATTGCTTATCGAATAAATAATTATCACCTTTACTATCATTAATTTATCAAAAAATGTTTAAACATTTTATATTTATCGCACTTTTTATTGTAGCAATTATTGGTTGTAAACCAACTCAAACAATTAATTTGCCCGAACAAACCGTTGAAATTGAAAATCCTAATAAAATTCCTGAACAAAAAGTTTACCATGGTTCAAACACTCAAACTTTCGACCTTATTCACACTAAATTGGCAGTAAGTTTTAACTGGGAAAAAGCTTACCTATATGGCAAAGCCGAGCTAACTTTAACCCCCTATTTCTATCCACAAAGTATTCTTGTATTAGATGCTAGAGGAATGGACATTAATAAAGTGCAACTAATTACCAAGGGAAATGATGGTTTGCCAGTAATGACCGACTTAAAATATGTTTATGATAGTTTATTAATTACCATCGATTTAACAAAAAAATATTCTAAAAACGACACCCTAAAACTTTTTATAGATTACACCGCAAAACCAAATGAGTTAAAAGCAGGAGGAAGTGCTGCCATTCGCTCTGATAAAGGATTGTATTTTATTAATGAAAAAGGAGAAGACAAAGATAAACCTCAACAAATTTGGACACAAGGAGAAACAGAAGCTAATTCTGTTTGGTTTCCTACCATCGATTCTCCCAATGAAAAATCAACAGAAGAAATTGCTATAACCGCTGAAGAAAAATATAAAACATTGTCTAATGGAATTTTAAATCATTCCGAATTAAATGGTGATGGCACTCGAACAGATTTTTGGGAAATGAATTTACCTCATGCCCCTTACTTATTTATGATGGCTATTGGAGATTTTGCAGTTGTTAAAGACAAATGGAGAAACATAGACGTTGATTATTATGTGGAGCATAAATACGAACCTTATGCCAAAGAAATTTTTGGTCTTACCCCCGAAATGATTGAGTTTTTTTCCACTAAATTAGGTGTCGATTATGCTTGGCAAAAATACAGTCAGGTTGTTGTGCGTGATTATGTTTCTGGAGCAATGGAAAATACCACTGTAGTGGTTCATGGAGAATTTGTACAACAAACCAAACGAGAAATGATTGATGGAAATTCAGCTGAAGATGTTATCTCTCACGAATTATTCCACCATTGGTTTGGCGATTTGGTGACTTGCGAATCGTGGGCAAATTTACCTTTAAACGAGTCGTTTGCAACCTACGGAGAAGTATTATGGAGAGAATATAAATATGGTGATGATAAAGCGGCAGAGGCTCTTCAAACAGATTTAGTAAGGTATTTACAAGAAGCCGAAAAAGGAAAATATAAAGACATGGTTCGTTTTGATTACAAATCAAGCGAAGATATGTTTGATAGGCACAGTTACCAAAAAGGCGGTAGAATTTTACACATGCTCAGAAACTACCTAGGCGATGATGCTTTTTTTACTTCACTTAAAAATTTCTTAAATGAAAATAAATTTACAGCCGTAGAAATGCATCAATTAAGATTGACTTGTGAAAAAGTGACAGGTGAAGATTTAAACTGGTTTTTTAACCAATGGTTTTTTTCTGCAGGACATCCAATTTTAAACATCAATTATTTTTATAATGATACGCTAAAAACTCAAACAGTAACTGTAGAACAATTGCAAGATTTAGAAAATGTACCTCTTTATAAATTACATCTTAAAATAGACCTTTATCTGAATGGAAAGGTGGAAACCAAAGACGTTGTTGTGGATTCAGTAAAAAATGTTTTTACTTTTAATGTTGCGTCAAAACCAGACTTTGTCAACTTTGATGCTGATAAAATGTTATTATGTGAAAAAATTGACAATCATAAAACGATAGAAGAATGGGCATTTATGTTCGACCATGCTCCAAGGTATCTAGACCGATTTGAGGCGATAAAAGAAGCTTCAAAATCAAGTGATGAAATTGCTGTTAGAACCATTACTCATGCTTTAAGTGATAACTATTCCAACATCCGATTAACTGCCATTAAATTAATTAAAAAAGCAGCAAAAAGTAACGCAAAAGAAATAAAAGCAAAATTGATAGATTTAGCAAAAAACGACATCGATTCAAAGATTAGAGGAGATGCTATGGGTGCTTTGGTAGAAAATTTTGATGCCGATGATGAAATTAAAGCTGTATTAATCAATGCGGTTTCTGAAGAATCTTATTATGTAATTGAAAAAGCTTTGGAAAACTTGTCTTCGGTTAGTTACCAAGATGCCATGAAATTTGCCAAGAGTTTAGAAAGTGATGATACCCCACAAATTAAAAATACAGTTTGTTATGTTTATGCAGAACATGGAGAAGAGGAACAAAACGCATTTTTTATAAAAAATGCTTCGGAATTAACTGGGTATGATAAGTATGCATTTATTCTGTCTTACAACAAATACTTAAAAAAACAAAGTAATAGCACTATTTCTGAAGGATTGCCAATTTTAAAAGAAACAGCCATGAACGAAAATGCCTGGTGGATGAGGTTGAATGGTATTAATGCGATTTCTGATTTAGAAAGTATGTTTTTGAATCGAATTAATGTTGCAGAGTTGGAACTGAAAGATTTACCAACCGGTTCGGATAAAGAATTGGATTTACGAAATGCTATTAATAGCGACAAAGAAGTTCAGCAAAAAATTGCAGCTATATTGACAGAAATAAAAGAAAACGAAAAAAACCCTAGACTAAGAAAAATGTTAGGATTGAAAGACTAACATTCATCGGATGACTCCAAGCCATCCGATGAATGTTATTTAAGTTTTTTAATACTACTTGGCATTATTAACCTATCTAAAAAAATGATTTTAATGTCAAGTGCTTTGAAACTTCTAGTTTTATAACCAATTTTTTTAAATTCCAACCTTTTTGTCTTAATTTTATCTTAATAAATATAATTATTAAAAACTGGGATAATCATAATATTGTTAAGGGTTGTATTAATTTTGATACAACTGCACGCAAAATTTTGTATGATAAATACTCATCACAAATGTTTAGTGTGTGTTTGCGCTATGCTCAAAATAAAGAAGAAGCAGAAGATATTTTTCAGCAAGGATTTTATTTGGTTTATAAAAATATAAATCAATTAAGAAATGTTGACGCATTGAGTGGTTGGATAAAAAGAATTTTTGTGAATGTTGCTTTAGAAAATAACAAAAAGATAGGTTGCCTTAAAGTGATTGAAGACATGGATATTATTGCTCATACTAGTTTAACTGAAGTTAATGAAGCTTTAGACCATTTAGCTACTGAGGAACTAACTGCACTTATTCAACAGCTACCCACAGGGTGTAGAAAAGTATTTAATCTATATGTTGTTGAAGGATTTTCTCATCAAGAAATAGCAGAAGAAATGAAAATATCTATAGGTACTTCTAAGTCTCAGTTGCATGACGCCCGTACGATATTAAAACAAAAAATAATTAATAATTCCTCACCTATTAAATTTAAAGTACATAGTTAACAGTGAGTGAAGATTTAAATAATATAGAGTTTGATAAGCATATTCAAGAAAGATATGCCAAACATGCTATTGCTCCACCTGATAATTTGTGGAGTAAAATTAATAATGAAGCTGCTTTATTAGAAACGGATGTTTTACGCAAACGTGCTGTTTTTTATAAATGGTTCAGTTTTAGTTTAATGGCTTTACTTGGTGGTGTTGCCATTCTATATCAATCTAATAATAATGGTAAAATTCCTCAAGAAGGCTTAAATGATTCCAAAAATAGTATTGAACAAAATAAGAATGATTTATTAGTAAAAGAGGGAAAAAATTTAGTTTTAAAAAAACCCGCAAGAATCAATTCTATTAAAGATGTTTTCTCTTCTAACACTCAAAATAAATCTGAAAAATTGACTAACTACACTGGTCTAGAAATAATAAATAATACCGAAACAAAAGAAATTGCAACTACTAGTATAGAAAACGAAAGAATTAAAGAATCATATAAAGAGGGTGTAGATGATAATGAAGCTGTTAGCAAAGTCAACAACCAAGAAAAGATAGCGAGTGAAGAACTTTTGCCAATAAATGAAAGTATCGAAACCTCTTCACCATTAATACTAGATAATGAGAAGGTAGAAAATCAATCTAACACTAACCGTATTATTGATAGCTTAACAACTATTATTGTTGATTTAACACAACAATTAAAAAGTAAAGATTCTATCAATATTAGTGATTCTAATAGTGTAAAAATGGCTGAAAGTAATACCAATAATGCTATTATCCCTCCTATTATTCCAGAAAAAACGTTATCTCGAATAACCGTTTCTGCACTTTTCTTGCCTACTTATTCCTATCGTTCTTTAAAACTAGAAAATAGTATAAACGATAATGAATTATATAATACCAATAAAATTGCTAAAATTCAGTATAATGCAGGATTAACTATTGGTTACAACATTTCAGATAAATGGGCAATAAAATTAGGTGTCAACTACAATAAATTAAATAATGAGTATGAACTAACTAACGTAAGACCAAATGAACTACCGATAGTAATGGATCCTGCTAATAAATCTATTACTATATATAGCTCATTAGGAACTATTGTAGTGAATAATTTAGATGAATTTGAATTTGCTGGAGATGATGAAGATGATTATGAGTTGGATGATGAAGATGATTTTGCTAGTTTAACATTTAAAGAAGAACAAAAGTTTACTTTTCTCAATTTTCCTTTAACCATTGGATATGAACTTGGAAAAGGAAAATTAAAGTTGGTAGTTGAAGCAGGAATAGTTACTTCTTTTACCGTTAGGAGTAGTTCTAAAATTGACATTGCAAACATCAATAAACCAGAAGACATGATAGAAATAAAAGATTACCATAATATAAAGAGTTTAAATCTTAGTGGAACAATCAGTGTTGGTGTAAAATATGATTTAACAAAAAGATTTTCATTATTGCTTACACCCACCTATAATAACTCTTTTACGAACATAAACAAAGACAATTCTTCTAAAATCAAACCTTATTCCATCAATTTTACAACTGGGTTACAATATCGATTCTAAAAATTATTTTTTCTCTTACCCAACCTTTTTAATTGTTGTTTCTCTTATTGATAAGTTAATATTCGACAGGAGAACAAACTAAATGATGATTAAGTGTAATTAGATTATCCCATAATTTTAAATCACCTTTCTTATCATTTAGTTTTATTTAAATTGTATTAACTTATTTTTATTAACCTAAATCTATATTATGAAAAAAGTAATTATTTCAAGTTTATTTTGTCTGACACTTATGTTCGCATCTTGTAGCGGTAAAAGTTGCAAGGAATGTACTGATTGTAAAACCAAAGCAAGTGCAACACTTTGTGAAGATGATTTTGAAAAAACAAGCGATTACAATGATAAAATTGCAGACATGGAATCTGATGGTTGTAACTGTAAAACAAAATAAAAAACAAAACATTCACGGATGACTTTGAGTCATCCGTGAATGTTAATTTACCTCAATTGAGCTTTCAAATTTGTTTCTAAAACTTTAATTATCCGTTCCATCGTTTTATCAATTTGAATATCAGTTAATGTTTTGTTTTCATCCTGAAATTGAAAACTAATCCCATACGATTTTTTCCCTTCCCCTAATTTTTCACCTTCATAAACATCAAACAAATTAACAGATTTCAATAATTTACTATCTTGTTGAATGGCTAATTCTTTAATCTTATCATAATTAACTTCCTTATCTAATAACAAAGCCAAATCTCTGCGTACAGCTGGAAATTTAGAAACTTCGTGATAAGTTACTTGATTCAACTTTACCAGTTTCATTAAATTGTCCATATTAATTTCGGCATAAAACACTTCTTTATCAATATCAAATTTGTTTTGTGTTTGTTTGTTAATCTTACCAAACTGTACCAAATCGATGTTATTGATGGAATATTTTAATCCATAAGTCAATTGCTGTAAATCAGACTCTTTGGTTTTTAAATTTAATTTCTCCAATCCAAATTTTTCAAGAATAAAGTTTACTACACCTTTCAAATTATAAAAGTTAACATCCGATGCAGTTGTATTCCAATTTTCAGGAGTAGTTCTGCCAGTTACAAATAAACTAAAAAAACTATCTTCTTTAAAACCATTACCTTTTTTGAAATAGGTTTTGCCGAGTTCAAATAATTTTAAATCACTGTTTTTTCTATTCTGATTATAAACGATAGTTTCTAATCCATTATAAATCATCGATTGTCGCATCACCTCCAAATCTCTACTTAATGGATTTTTAATTCTTACTAATTCAGCAGCAGTTTCTTGGTAATAGTCTGATTTTGTTAGCGAATTAGAAAGCATTTCGTTAAACCCATTTGCCACTAATAAACCGGAAATGATGTTGGTTATTTTCTCCTTTTCTGGTTTTGTTCGATATGATATGGAAGACTGAAGCACCATTGGTAATTCAATGTTATTGTATCCATAAATTCGAAGAATTTCTTCAATCACATCCACTTCCCGTTGAACATCCGCTTTAAAAGGTGGAATGGAAAGTTTTAACCCTTCTTTGGTTTCTTCTAAGATTTCTATTTCTAAAGAAATAAGAATATTTTTTATAGTTTCTCGATTAATCACTTGCCCAATTAATCGATTACAATTTTCGTATAAAAAGCTGATTTCAACGTTTTTAATTGGATGTGGGTAAACATCTACTATTTCTGATGAAATTTTTCCACCTGCAACTTCTTTCATCAAATTAGCTGCTCTTTTCAACGCATAAATAGTGATGTTGGGGTCTGCACCTCTTTCAAAACGAAAAGAAGCATCGGTATTTAATCCATGCCTTTTGGCAGATTTACGAACAGTAACAGGATTAAAATAAGCACTTTCAATAAAAATACTGGTTGTTGTTGTCGAAATTCCAGCGTCTAAACCACCAAAAACGCCAGCAATACACATTTCTTTTTCGGCATTACAAATCATTAAATCGTCAGCTGATAATTCTCTTTCAACCTCATCCAACGTAGTAAATTTGGTTTTATCATTTGCTCGCCTTACAACTATCTTGTTACCTATAATTTTTTTTGCATCAAACGCATGCAACGGATGTCCGGTTTCGTGTAGCACAAAATTGGTAACATCCACCACATTGTTAATTGGTTTTAAACCGATACTTTTTAGCCTGTTTTTTAGCCAATCAGGAGATTCGCCAACTGTAAAATTATTGATAGTAATACCAGAATATCTTGGACATAAATCTGCATCTTCCACCTCAACAGAAATAGTTAAATCGGTAGCATCTATTTTAAAATCTTCAACAGACGGTTTAACTAAATTTATTTCTTGAGTTAGCTTTAAAACTGCTACTAAATCTCTAGCTACGCCAATATGACCAGTTGCATCAGAGCGATTGGGCGTTAATCCAATTTCATAAACAAAATCATCTGCTACATTAAAATAAGTTTTTGCCAATGTTCCAACTTTAGCGGAAGGGTCTAAAACTAGTATTCCATCATGAGATTTCCCAATTCCAATTTCATCTTCAGCACAAATCATTCCTTCGGATAATTGACCTCTAATTTTCGATTTTTTTATAACAAATGGTTCTCCTGCTATAGGATAAAGTTCAGTTCCAACCGTTGCAACAATAACTTTCTGACCTTTTTCCACATTTGCAGCCCCACACACAATATTTAATGGTTCCCCACTTCCAACATCAACAGTTGTTAAATTTAGTCTGTCTGCTTCAGGATGTTTTTCTTTACTCATTACTTCTCCAACAACCAAACCTTCCAATCCTCCTTTTACAGTTTGAATTTTTTCAACACTATCTACCTCTAACCCACAGTCCGTCAATACATCAGTAATTAGTTGAAAATCAACTGATTTGTTCATGTAATTTTTAAGCCAACTGTAAGAAATTTTCATTTTAACGAAATTAGAAAAACAAAGGTAATTTTTTATTGGTAAACCTTCATTGAATTTATTTACGAGGATCTATAAATCTTTTCATTTCAGGTTCTTTTTTCAACTTTTTCTTTTTCTTTTCAGGATCTTCATGGAAGAAGTAGCGAATATCTATCGTTAAATAATTTCCTGTCAAATCAATTATTATCTCCTCATTTTTATTATACCCATTGTAATTTACAAACTCTCTCATCATGGTTGAGAATGGTCGGTGCAAAGAAGCTCCAAAATAAAAATAGCCACTTTTTTCAGTTCTATATTCCCAGCCGATATTGGCAATTAAACTAATTTGAGCCCAATTGTTTCGGTTGACGGCATTGGTAAAATAATCATCGTAAGTATATAATGGTGTTGGATAAATATCAACAGAAAAACCTCCAGAAACATTCATAAACATTTGCCTTCCTAAACGAACATATACTAAACCTTGCACAGGAATTTCATAGTTAACGATTCTAAAACTAGAAGTTTCGGATAAAGAATTTTCAGGATCATTAATGGTTAAATTGTAGTTTCTTTTTAAAAAGTTGATTCCTGTTTCTAATGATAGTGCATCTGTAAATCCTTTTCTGATAACCATGCCAAAACTCAATCCCATTTTTGGCTGATTAATAAATTGGATATTGTTTTGATTCACTTCTTGTTTTCCTGCATCAAAAAACTGAACAGGAATAATTGGTTTTATTTGAATACCAACAGTTGAAACTCTTTCTTGCGAATAGCACTTAGCAATAACTACTGTGAAGGTGATGATATAGAGTGAACTTTTAATTTTCATAACTAACGTAACACAAAACTAAGGTTTTGGATTAATATTATAAACGTTAATTAGTCAAAGGCTTATGTAAAATAAAAAACCCACGAAAAAAAATCGTGGGTTTTATTTTATTTGGTGGGCGATGAGGGATTCGAACCCCCGACCCTCTCGGTGTAAACGAGATGCTCTGAACCAACTGAGCTAATCGCCCTAAAGCGGCTGCAAATATATATATTAATTATAAATGATAACAAACATTCCATAAAATTAATTTAACCCCAACTCATTTAGTCAGTGGTAAGATATAGTTCCCACTTCCAAGCAGATAACATCATTTCATCAATGTCGTGTTTTGGAATCCAGTTGAGGAGTTCGTTTGCTTTTGTATTGTTGGCATAAATAGCTTCTACATCTCCATCTCTTCTTGGTCCTATCTTATAATTTAATTTTTGATTAGCTACTTTTTCAAAAGCGTGGATTGCTTCTAGAACACTAACACCAACGCCTGTTCCTAAATTAATAATACTATGATTTGGAAATTTATTATCGGAAATTAATTTTTGTACCGCTTGAACATGAGCTGTGGCAATATCACAAACATGAACATAATCGCGAATACAAGTGCCGTCTTTGGTATTGTAATCGCCACCAAAAACAGTCAATTGTTCTAGTTTTCCAATTGCAGTTTGTGTGATGTAAGGAACTAAATTATTTGGTTTTGAAAGCGGTAATTCACCATTTAAACCACTTTTGTGAGCCCCAACAGGGTTAAAATAACGTAATGAAATTGTTTTTAAAGTTGGGTTTATTTTAATAAAATCTTCTACTATTTTTTCACCAATTTGTTTGGTATAGGCATAAGGAGATTCGGGATTATTTAAGGGTGTATTTTCGGTTACAGGTAGCGTATCAATATTTCCATAAACCGAGCAAGAAGAAGAAAATATTAAATTAGGGATATTAAATTTTTCTTGACATTTCAAGATGTTTATTAGCGAATTGAGGTTGTTGTGGTAATACAACAAAGGATTTTCAACCGATTCGGGAACTGATTTAAAAGCAGCAAAATGGATAATTCCAACAATATCTCTATTTTCTTCAAAAACTTTCTCAGTAAGCGATAAATCGGTTAAATCTAAGTTATAATACTTTATTTTTTTACTAGTAATTTGCTCAATACGTTGGTAAGTTTTGGCAGAAGAATTAGAATAATTATCAATAGAAATAACTTCCCAATAGGTGTTTTCTAAAATTTCTATGATAGTATGTGAGCCAATATAACCTGCTCCGCCTGTGATGAGTATTTTCATGATTTATATGGTTGTTGTAAAGGTAATATTTTCAGTAGTTTTATAAATAATCTAGAACTTATCAGTTGTTAAAAACTCTCGTATATGCATATGCTTCACGCCTTTGTATGAGCCTATTAAATATTCATCTAAAGAAACTACATACTTTGGATAGTTGTCTTTAATGAGTAGTAAATTACCAAATTCTCTTATTTTAACTTTTTCATCAGTTATCAAATAGGCAACCTGAATGTATAAGATTTCTCCATTTTTTTTTGCTACAAAATCTATTTCTTGTTCATTCAATACGCCAACACCAACTTCGTAACCTTGATTAATTAGATGAATAAATACCACATTTTCTAAAACTGCTGGCACATTAAAATGACTTAATCCGAGCAATGCATTTCGTAAACCCCAATCTTCAAAAAAATATTTATTGTTGGTCGCAAAAATGTTTTTTCCAGATAAATTGATTCTTTTGAGTTTATAAATTAGAAATGCATTTTGCAAATAATGTAAATAGCTCAATATTACTTTTATAGAGATGTTAACTTTTTGCGATTTTAAGTAATCGCTTATTTTTTTTGCAGTAAATAAGTTCCCAGTATTATTGGCTAAATAATGAATTAAATTTTCAAAAAAATCGACATTTCTAACTTTGTAGCGTTGAATAACATCTTTATAAATAATAGTTGAGGTAATATTTCTTAGGTAATCAAAAATTACATCATCATGTTTTACAAGGTTTTTAATAAAGGGCAATCCACCCCATTTTAAATAGTTAATAAATGCCTCGTTATTGTTTTCAAACGAGTGAAATTCTAAAAATTCTAGATAGGAGAGTGTATTTACTTTAATTTCTATGTATCTACCACTTAAAAAAGTGGCTAACTCGCCAGATAGTAAATTTGCATTACTACCAGTGCAATAAATATCTATACTTTGTTTGTTTTGAAAATGTCGGAGTGCTTTTTCAAATTGTTGAATATCATGTATTTCATCAATAAAAAGGTAGTTTTTTAAAGCAACATCAATGGCTGACTCAGTGAACTGAATTAAGCTTTTATAATCGTTAATAAAATCAAAATCACTCAGTTCTTTATCAATGTATATAATGTTTGCTTTTTTATCGTTGTTTTTAATATGGTTAATAATAGTTTTTAATAAGTACGATTTACCAACCCTTCGCTGACCAACTAATACTTTGATTAAATCTGTATTTATTAATGGAATAACTTTGTTAATATATTTATTCCGAATAATCAATTCTTTACTCATAAGTAAAATTTATTACACAAATATAAATAATTTACTTATAAGTAAAACTAAGTGTATAAATAATTTTAAAGAATCGAAGAAATTTCTATGATGGTGAGTGAGCCAATGTAACCAGCTCCGCCTGTAATGAGTATTTTCATTAACCTATTAATTAGGTTAGGTAAGAGTATAAAATATTACCGAAAGTATAAGTATAAGCCGTGTTGCTTTTATGAAGAGACATTTATTCATTAATATATTTCAAATTACTTTATTTCAAATTACTTTATTTAAAATATATGTAGTTTAGTGTTTTGTTGCTAAATACTTAAAACTTAAAAGATTTTGAATCTAATACCTACTTTTGTTTTTATTAAATTGATAACATCAAGATTCTTTTGAGTGTAAGAAAAAACATATATTTTACTTTTTT
>CAYHWX010000079.1:0-17446 GCA_964360245.1 uncultured Vicingus sp. | reverse complement strand
GCGCCAAGTTATTTTAAATATTTAGGAGAAATGGTAGCATCAAATAAAATGCTTGGAGGATCCCAAAATAGTAACGAAGAACCTTTTCGTTTTGAAATAGGATTAGCTTGGAGTGGTGAGTCCAGAGTGCCTGTTGCAAGAAATTTAGCAGCAATTAATGGAGGAAATACCTTAAAAATAAATGCTCCAGCAAGAACCGAAACCGATGTTAGAGAAAAAAGAACGCAAAGTATACAATATTTAACCAGCGGAGAAATAGGAACAGCTTATAGTCCTAATTATTCCTTTTCCAACTCAAATATACCAGGAGGTACTTATGTAGATGCAGCACCTTATGCGGCGCCAAGTCATCATTTAGAAGAAATTTCTGTGGTCAATCCAGATGGTAATCGCTATGTGTATAATTTGCCTGCTTACAACCTTTCCCAACGAGATGTTATGTTCTCTGTTTCTGGCGATGGAGTTACAACAGGAAGAACTCGATTATATGGAGCAACCGACAATACTACTGAAAACGATAAAGGAATGAGTAATTTATTTAGCGAAACAGTAATGCCTCCTTATGCTCACTCTTATCTGCTTACAGAAGTGTTGTCGCCTGATTATGTTGATTTAACAGGAAATGGACCTTCAGAAGATGATTTGGGGTATTGGGTAAAATTCAATTATATTAAGAAGAACGACCCTTTTAGATGGAGAGCTCCTTATGGTAAGGCAGTCAATGAAGGCAATAATATTGAAAATAATTTCACCGATGACTATGATGACATGTCAGGCTACTCTTATGGAGAAAAAGAGATTATGTACCTCGAATCCATCGAAACAAAAACCCATGTTGCAGAATACCACATGAGTACTAGAGAAGATGGACTGGGCGTAGTTGGAGAAAATGGGACAAAAGATAATAATCAACGACTATTAAAATTAGATAAAATTGTATTAAAAAGTAAAGCAAGCAATAAAACCATTAAAACTGTTCATTTTAAATATAATTATTCTTTATGCCAAAATATTCCAAACAACATCAACTTTAATGGTACTACTGGACCAGGAAAGCTGACCTTAGAAAAAGTGTGGTTTACTTATTTGGATAACGAGATGAAAGGAGCTTTGAGTCCTTACCAATTTACTTATTCTGCGATAAATCCAACATATAACATTGAAAAGATGGATAGATGGGGAAATTATCAGGCAGAAGGACCATTTGCAAATGTTTCACCAGATCAGAACTACCCTTATTGTAATCAAACCAAAGATTATACAGATGGCATTAATGGATATACTTATACTCGTTCAGAAGATGCTTCGGCCTGGAATTTAACTCAAATAGTGATGCCATCGGGTGGGGAGCTAAACATCGATTATGAATCGGATGATTATGCTTATGTGCAAAATAAACCAGCCATGCAAATGTATAAAATTATTGGAACAGGAGATAGTGGAGGTATGAGTACTCCTTCAGGCACATATAGTGAAAGATATCCTATTAACAATGATAATGATTGTATTTATATTGATCTAGGAAAAACAATGGATAACAGTGAATTGAGTGCAGTTTTCTCAGGAATTACCGAAACCTATTTTAAAGCTTATATGAAGTTAAAAGACCCAAAAGATGGCGGGCCAGGAGCTGGTGCAGCACATGATTATGTAGAGGGTTATGCTGGAATAATCAATGGAAATATTGGTTTTGAATCAGGAGGATCTAGTGGAAATGTTGCTTGGGTTCTAGTAGATAAGGTACCCCCAGGTCAATTGATACAAACAGATATTCATCCATTTAAATTAGCCGCTTTAAGGGAGATTCGTTTTAATCGAACTGATTTAACTTCTGGACAAAATACGGCATTGGGAGCTATAAATGGAATATCATCTATCGTTACGGTTTTTCCTACTATTATTAGTACCGTTCAGGATGCCATGCAAATGATAACTGGTTTTTACAATTATGGGATTATAGCTGGATGGTGTGATGAAATTGATATTTTGGATGAGCATCCTTCATACATTCGTTTAAATACACCGAATGGTGTAAAATATGGTGGAGGTTGTCGGGTGAAATCAGTTGATTTGAATGATGGTTGGGAGAAGTTGAATAATTCAAATTATGAAACAAATACATATGGACAAGTTTATGATTATACTTTAGAAGATCATAAAACTTCATCTGGTGTAGCTGAATACGAACCATTAGTTGGTGGAGAAGAAAACCCATTTAGACAACCTAATAGATACAGTAGCGAGAGAATGATTATTAAAGATAACGCATTAATGATAGAGGAACCCTACAATGAAAGTTTGTTCCCATCTGCAAATGTTGGCTACAGCAGAGTTACGGTAAGAAATAGGGTTCAACATGAAAATAATCAGCAGGCAAACGCAGCAATTAAAAAAGCAGTGAGTGGAATAACAGTAAACGAATTTTACACGGCACGAGACTATCCTGTATATACTAAAAATACAGACGTAGATTATGAAGGATATAACATTACTATACCTATTCCTACAATAGGTAGTTATTCTCATCATAACAATGGTTATTCGCAAGGATTTTCTATTGAGTTAAATAACATGCACGGTAAACCTTATTCAGTGGCTACCTATGCTATGCCACTTTCGGATACTGACCCACAACCTGGAGATTCAGGAGTTGAACCTATAGCAGCAACTTATTATTATTATAAAACCCAAGGAAGTTTTGTGAAAAATAAATCTACAGGAAACAAGTTGGACAATACAGTTACTGTATTAACAGGTGATGCCATCAAAAGTTCTATAGAAATAGGTAAGCATATAGAGACTTATGTGGATATGCGAGAAAATGAGACAACCTCTAATACCTTAGGGTTATCTTTTAACTTAAACATTAACATTGCTTTAGCAGGAATTCTTCCTATTCTAATAATATTACCAATGGGCATGCCTAGTATTGATAATGCAGGAGCTATGTTTCGCTCCGTTACTACCAATAAAGTTATTACTCGTAATGGTATTTTAGATAAACAAGTAACCACCAAAGAAGGAGCACGCACGGTAACACAAAATTTGTATTATGATTCAGAAACGGGTTCTCCACTATTAACAACTACTACCAATGACTTTGATAAACCTATTTACGACTATACCTATGCAGCGCATTGGGAACATGAGGGGATGCGGGGAGCATATAAAAATGTAGGTGCTAACGTAACAGCTACTTCTGCTATAATTCACCCTGGCGATGAGCTAATTGATTTAGATAATGGAAATATTAGATTATGGGCAGAAAACAATGGTACTTTTACCAATGCTGCAGGTAATGTTACTTCAGCTTCAAACAACCTTAAAATTGCTCGATCAGGTTATAGAAATCAGCAATCGGTACCAATGGGTAACATTGTTTCATTATCAGACCCAACAGGTAGTAGAAATTACCCACTTTTTACTGCTTTAAATGATTATGTTGCAAATAACACAGTTATAATTGATGGGGTCAATCCATTTATCTATAGTGATTGTGCTAATTCTGATATATTGAATCATAATCCAGATATGAGGATTCAAACTGCTTACCCCAACAGGATAAGATTTTTACAAATTCAATGTCGACATCCTGCCATAGGTGAAATTGTATTCGATGCTTCAATTGATTTAACAGATATAAATAGTTTTGATGTAAACACCATGGTGTTAACCAAATATGGAAATGATGTTATGGCTGTAGATGGGACAGGTAAAGTGATTTGGGGAGAATTAGTGGGAATGCAATGTGTAAATGAATGTATAGATGATGTATTACATGCATCTTCGGCAAGGTTTAGCCCATCATGGAATATTGATTATGTTGATGCAGGTGTAAATGGAATAACTCCTAATACATCAAGATATGGTGCTGAAAATATTTGGAGATTGCAAGAAACTTATTTGTTTGATATTGACCGAAAGCAATCGGTAGGAATGGCTCCTGCTCAAACACAAAATGGAATTGATGGAACGTATGAAAATTTTGTCTTATTCAATTGGGATCCTTTATCAAACAATAATACCTGGACAAAAACCAACACCATTAACCAATACAGCCCTTATGGGTTTGAGTTAGAAAATGAGGATGCGTTAAACATCAAATCGACAGCGTTGTATGGTTATGATAATTCGGTAGTAACTGCTGTGGCTTCTAATACAGCCTATAAAGAAATTGTATTTGATGGTTTTGAAGACTATGGATCTGTTACTAATTATGCTAGTCCTTCTTCCAACTATGGGCACTTACAACTTACTTCAAGTTTAGGAACTCCTCAATTATCTACAGATGAGAGTCATACCGGAAACGTTGGGTTAAAATTAGCTACTGGAGAAATATTAAGTTATTCAGCTAATATAGAAAATAGTCTAAACAGTCAATTTAACCCTAATAAAACAAGCAGCTATTATTTTAGTGCATGGGTAAAAACGGATGGTGTTGCAACATTGGATGTAGATGTAAATAGTATTAATGTACTTTCTAAAACAACGTCAGCTAATGCTCAAAAAATTGAAGGATGGCAACGAATTGAAGGAAAGTTCACAACTACAAATATCGGAGAACCTGTTTTAATAAAAATTACAGCTGGAAGTTCTATTGTTTATGTGGATGATATTCGAATTCAGCCATTTAAAAGTGCGATGAAAAGTTATGTTTATGATATTACTACCCTTTGGTTAAAAGCGGAATTAGATGATAGGAATTACGCTACTATTTATAATTATGACGAAGAGGGTAATTTAGTTCAAATCAAAAAAGAAACAAAAGATGGAATGAGAACCATTGTTTCTAATCGTAAAAATGTTCATAAGGAACCAACTACACCATGATAAGATATTTAAAAATAGCAATTGGTTTTAGTCTATGCATGAGTATATCAATTTCGATTGAAGCTCAAGACATCAGAGCTGATTTAATAAAAGTATATGAAAAGCTTAATAATTCGGCTTTCAAACTTGAATTAAAAATGGAAATGAATCATTGGGATTCCTCCATACCGAAAGAAACTGTGGTAGGAAGAGTAATGAAAAAAGGCAATGGTTATTACACCAGTTTTGGGGGGAGAATTACGCTACAAAATTCATTGTATAGTATTATGATTACTGAGAAAGATAAAAAAATCATATACCTACCAGTGAATAAATCAAGTTCAAATAATAATCAACAAGATGAATTAGCATTAATGAATGATACAAATATGTTTAAGAACATTAAGTTGATAAAAACGGATGCTTCTGGTAAAACATACGAGATGATTAACCCCCAAATAGGCATGAAAAAAATGCAATTAACAATAACAAGTAATAATGTGTTAAAAGAAGTAAAATACTATTATGAAAAAACGGAAGAATCTCCCATTAAAGAAGTCTTGATTACTTACAGTAACGTAAATTTTAATCCAACTTTTAGTGATTTAGATTTTAGTGAAAAAAAATATTTTCAAAAAATTAATGGCAAAGAAGTGTTAACCACTGCATATAAAGATTATAGTTTGCTCAGTGGTGCAAATTACAGATAAGTATAATAAATGAGATGAATATTATCAATTATTCAAAATAAATATAAAAAGAAGAGCACTTGTGGAAGTGTTAGAAACATATAAATAATTACAACCATGATAAGTAATTTGATAAAAAAAAGCATATTAGGACTACTTCTATTAAGTAATATTGTAGTTTTTTCAGCAAATGATGAAATAATGAATTACCTGAATGGAGCTAATATTGCTACAAAGCTATATGTGCCTAATTCTTTAACTAGTTCATATCAACAGTTTGCAGGATTTTTTAATTCGCCAATTACCACTGTGACCAAAGCATCTTATAGTACTGATAGTTTACTTTATGAAGAATCTATATTACCTCTTTTTAGTGTAGGAGCAAATAGTATTACAGATAATTTTACCTTAAAAATTACGTATGACATTGATTTAGTTGATCAAAATTTTAACACAATAACTAAGACTCAACAAACACTTGAAATTAGTTACGATATCAATGGTCCACTTTATAGTGATATGGCTGTTAATCGATATTATGGATACTTAGAAGGTAGAATGACCATTACCAATATCGAATTTAAAGAAGGCATCATTGTTCTTAATAATGTTGATATTCCAGAGGACTTATATTTAGAGTTGCATAGTGAAGTCGAGCGTTATTATGATTTTCAAACTCCAAGTCAATGGACAATATATCCTCATGTGTATAACACTAATAAAAATGAATTATCACTATCATGGGATTATGTATTGGGTGCAGAAAGCTTTGATGTAGAGTGGATTTTTGTGGATATTACTCCAGACCCAGCATCTGCAACACCTTTGGCTGATATCGAAGGGAATTCAACCATTACTTATGATTGGAAAAATGCAACTCGAATTAATACAACTAATACTAATTATGATATTTCTTTAGCCTACCCAAGCGGCATGATTGTATATAGAGTACGCCCTATAGGAGTAGATATTGTTAATGGAGACTTTGATCTTACTATACCTGGAAACTGGTCATATAACCCTACAACTTATACTCCACTGCAAGCCAATTCTGATAGTTATGGTTTTGCTTTTGGAGGATTGGGGAGTAATACTTCAGGAGTATTAGCGTATAATCAAAATTGGACTTACAATGTTGCTTACGCAGAAGATGGAAAACGAAAAGAAGGCATTAGCTTTTTTGATGGGAGTGCTCGATCACGACAAGAGATAACCATCTTAAATAGTGATCAAAATGCCATTGTCGGAGAAACTATGTATGATTTTGAAGGAAGACCAGCAGTAAGCATGTTACCTACACCAGTTCCATCTACTGGAATAGGAATGTATGAAAATGCAATAGTAGGCGCTCCTTTTAATAAAGGTTACACAAAGACTAATTATGATAGAGATGCTAATTTTATAATACCGAATGGTCCTGACCCAATGAACCTGTTAGGAATGAGTAGTGCTACCAACGATTATTATTCATCAACTACCCCATCTACCTCTTTATATGCAGCTTACATACCAGATGCATTATTATTTCCTTTTAGCAGAACTGCTTATAAAAGTGATGGAACAGATAGAATTATAGAACAAACAGGCGTAGGTCCATTCTTAAAGCAGGGCACCAATAATACCACAAAGTATTATTACGGTACACCTGCAGATATGGAAATTGAACGCTTATTTGGTAATGAAGTTGGACCTGCTGCTTTTTATCAAAAAAACATGGTAAAAGACCCTAATGGGCAGGTTAGTATCCAGTATTTAGACAAAGAAGGTAGAACCATTGCAACATCTTTTGCTGGAGATGTTGCTGACGTTGAAGCTTCCTCGTTATTAGATATAGATTATAAACCTGCTCCAGTAACTATTTCCGCTAATCTACTTTCTAACAATCTATATACTGCTAATTCATCTAAATCTATGCACGTGTTAACCATATCATCTCCGAGTACTTCTGTCGATTTAAAATACACCTTAAGTCCTCTAGATTTTACCTTTTGTACTACTCCTGATGATAGTACAGTAAAATGTACTTATACGTTGGATATTAAGGTGTTGGATGCTGATGGAATAGATTTGTTAGCTGCAGCGAGTATTCCTGTTTCTTACACAGGTTATTATGATTCTCAAAATCCAACGATACAACCAACATTACCATTTACAGTTTCAAACTTAGATATAGGAACCTATACAGTGGTAAAAACCCTAAAAATTGATGAAATAGATAAGCAAACATACGTTACTAGATTTGAAGATAGAATATTGGAAAATTTAACTACACAAGGTTGTGTGCCTTATAATCCGCCACTTCCAGAAGACTGTAATAGCTCTTGTACAGATTTTTGTGCAGAAGCATATAGAGAACTTTATTATAATGAAACTACAGAACTAAATGAATATGTTTATTATGATGGTGATGGTAATACAGGTGATATTAATGGCGATTACGACATAGATGATTATAATGGCTTTGTTGCTACTTGTCTTTTAGAATGTGATGAACCCCCTGTTCTTGATTATTGTGAGATGAAATTAAAAGCTATGAAATTGCAACTAAGTCCAGGAGGGCAGTATTTTGATAACCTCAAACAAAAATATGAATTAGATCCAATTACTGGTTTAAATGTTTTAGATGCTAACGGAGAACCGATTATTAGCTCAACTTATGATATTAATGAATGGTTAGTAAATAATGCTGGGGCAACCGCACCTTTCGCTGTTTTTGGTAATGATCCAAATACTGGTTTTCCATATACTTGGAATGAATTACGCAATCACTGGAATGATATTCCAGTACCTTGGGCTGCGGCAAATCCTGGATGGTTGGATCAAGTAGTTACAGGGCATCCTGAATATTGTGCTTACAAATATTTTTGTGAAGATGATGTACAATGTGCTGGCGGGGCTGCAAATTATATTTCGATTAATGAAATATTAGACTATGATAAGTACATGATGAGCGGATATACAATTGATAGAAGGCAAATGAATAGGAATGTTACTGGAAATCCAAACGATTATATGGATTTTCTTAACCCATTCGGATTCTCTAACAATACAACTCCTCTTTTATTACGAGATTACATCAATGAAGTAGATAATCCGGGTGTTTCTTTAGATGACCCAATATTTAATATAGCAAACTTTTTAAGTGACCCCTTTTTTACTACTTGTAGTGGTGTAGGAAAAATTGGTTTTTGGGACTCATATAGTGCTACTTATCACACTGATGCGCAGTTGTTTGTGGAGAATATTTTAAAAGATTTTATAAATGTAAGTACTACAGCAACCCCTGTTTATCATAGCATCTGGTACGTTATGGATGACCCTGGAGCTACTCCAATTCATACAATGACTTTGGCTCAAGCCAACGCAGCAGGAATTAATCAACCTGCCTTTGAATTTTATAGCATGATACACGGTAATCCAAATGCGATTGATCCATATACAGGACTTCCATTTGTTGGTACTTTAGATAATAGTTTAGTTTCACCAGATCTTACCAAATTAAATAAACACCAATTTTTTAGGGGGGTCTATAAGTTTTATCGAGATTATATTATTTATCAAAGATTTAAACATCCAACGTATGATGGTTGTGCTAATTCTTATACGTATTGGAACCCTGATGTAACACTTTCAGATGAAATTACACCTGATTGGGCAAGTTATAATTCTACTCGAGATCACGACTTTTCATCAACCGCAACTATTAATGAAGATGATAAATTTGAGCTAATATTCCCACGAAACATGGTTTTTGATTTATTTAATCCTAATAGCAGTACAGCCATGGCTTCTTTAGTTAGTAGTAATGTTATTCCTCAAAATTGTGATGCCGAATGCAGTAATAATGCTCAGTCCTGGATGGATGAATACCTTCCTTGTACAAATGCAGCTGGGTTAAGTCCAGCTCAACTTAGCGATTTAAAAACAGATTTAATAGCTATTTGTCAAATAGGGTGTCATCCCATAACTGTTCCTGCTACTGGAATTGTAGGAAGTTCAGATGGTGACGGAGGAACAACCTTTGTATTGGCAACTGATGATGGAGTAACTCAATTATACAATTTCCAAGATGTCATTAATCATTATGCTGCACCTTGTAACGAAACAGTAGTATATCCCAACCCATTACCTAATGTAATAGCAAGTACTTCAGAATGTAATTGTGGGAATTTGGTAGCTTATGCTACAGATCCTCTTGGATTAAATTTGACAGAACCATTTGATTTATCAGAACGAACAGCAATAGCAGCAGCATTAACTACATTAACCGCTACCACCTATACCGCTTCTGATGTAGAACGTTGGTTGGCATACTGTAATGATGAGATAGGAGACATTATTGATTTTCCGCCAACCTTAGAATGTATCGACTGTAAATGCGACAATCTAGCCCTATTTATAACTTCAAGATTTCCAACTTTTGATCCTTATAATCTTACTACAGGAGCAGGAAGTGAAGCTGAAGATGTGGCAACAGCTTTTAATAACGAGTTTAGTACTAGTGTTTACACTTACACCTATACAGATACAGATATTTGGAATATGATGTCTGCTTGTGGAGCCACTCCAACATTCTTAAATCCTTATTTTGCAGACTTACCAAATCTATTTCGATGTAATGCCAATTTAGAAACCACCGATCCAGCACTGGATTGTATGGCAGAGCAGGATTTAGATAATTTAAACAATTATTTAACCTGGTGGAATCAGCAATTGCAGGCTGCCATTAGCCAATTTGAATATGATTATACCATAAAATGTATGGAAAATATTAAAACAAGAGAAACCTTTACTGCCGAATATACATTAAATGAGTTTATGTACACCCTATATTATTACGATCAGGCTGGTAATTTAATTAAAACCGTTTCGCCCGAAGGAGTAATACCTCATTCTACTACTGATGCTGCGTTTTATACTGATATTAAAAATCATCGTATCAATCCTTACGATGCTGTTCTAAATCCTTTAGGCACAGTACATAAAAATGTAGATCATACCTTAGTTACCCAGTATAAATACGATAGCTATAATAACTTAATTTGGCAATCAACACCTGATGGAGGAGTAACCAACTTTTGGTACGATAAGTTAGGAAGGCTAGTACTTTCTCAAAATGCAAAACAGTTAGCACTTGGTAATGTATATAGCTATACCCTTTATGATCCTTTAGGAAGAATTTATGAAGTAGGGGAAATAGAAAGTGGTACGCCACTTACAAATCAATATGACGATTATTACGTCATTTTTGTACCATGGGTGCAAGCAGGAACTCGTACCCAAGTTACTAAAACCTTTTATGATGAACCTTTAAACGCAACTATTGCAGGCTACTTTGTGAATGGGCAGAATGAATTAAGAACCCGAGTAAGTAGTATTTTAAGAGAAGAAGTGTATGATATTACCAATACCACTTATAACTATGGTACGCATTTTAGTTACGATATTCATGGAAACGTAAATGAAGTTATTCAAGAAAATAATAACCAGAATGTTACTGCATTGCCAGAAAAAGTAAAGCGGATAACTTACGAATATGATTTAATTAGTGGCAATGTAAACAAGGTCAATTATCAACCAAACAGAAGCGACCAGTATTATCATAAGTATGAGTACGATGCTGACAATAGAATTACTAAAGTAGAAACCAGTAGAGACAATTATATTTGGGATACAGATGCAAAATACTTTTATTACGAACATGGTCCTTTAGCTCGTACTGAAATTGGAGAGAAACAAGTAGCAGGTTCCGATTTTGCTTATACACTACAAGGGTGGTTAAAAGGAGTCAACTCCAACACGCTTCAAACCAGCAGAGATATGGGTAAAGATGCAGATTTAACAACTAGTGGTTTAAATCAACATTTTGGTACAGATGCTTATGGATATAGCTTAGGCTATTACGAAAATGATTACAATGCTATAGATGATAACTTCTTGGCAAGTACAGCAAGTACAGCTTTTAATACAGCAAGCCCATCGCTTTATAATGGTAACATTAAGCATATGGTTACTAGCATGCTTAATCAAAATGAAGTACAGCAAAATGTTTATGGTACGGCATACCGTTATGATCAGGCTAATCGAATAAGAAAAAGTAATGTGTTTTATCGGACAGATATTGTAGCTTTAAATAGTTTTGTTAACGCATTGGATATTGGTTTATATAAAACCGAACACCATTACGATTTAAATGGAAATATTACAGAATTATTGAGAAATAATGATGCTGCTCAATTAATGGATGATTTAAAATACGAATATGCCAACAACGGTAATGGGTATGTTATGGATGGTTCCACAGGGTATGACTATAGAGATGGATCGAGCGGTGTAAATACAAACAAGTTAACAAGAGTTAAAGATGCTCCTGGTGTAGTTAGTGGTACTGATTTTGGGGTAGCAGGAATAACTCCAACAGATTATCTGTATGATCAGATTGGGCAATTAACACAAGATGCAGATGAAAAAATTAGCAGTATTGAGTGGGATGTTTATAATAAAATTAAGGAAATAACATATAATGATCCTGCTAATTTAACAAGACGTGATATCTTGTTTAAATACGATGCATCTGGTAACAGAATAGCCAAGATTTTGAAGAAAAAAGATACTTTTGGTAATCTATTACCTGCAAATGAATGGGATTATTATTATTATGAGAGAGATGCCTCTGGCAATATTATGGCGGTTTACCAAGAAACCATTATATTATTAAGTGGAAACTCCTATCGTAGTGATATGGAGTTGGTAGAAAAAAACATTTATGGCAGAAGTCGTTTAGGTATTGATAAAATAGGAAGCACTACTAGTACCTTTTTTAACGCCACATTTACCACAACAGGAGGAACAAGTGTAGCAGGATCTAACACTACTCCCCAAACCAATAATATGGCAGAGGTAAACAGTAATGATGTAATTACAATTACAGATGTGAACATAGCAAATATTGATGTTACAATACAAGCAAACACAAATGATGTATTGCTTACTATGACAACAAATTATACTATCAATTCAGGAACTTCGCAACTACCAGGCACTTTTGTTTTAGAAGCTAATCAGGTAGTAAATCTTCAAGTAATGGGAAACACATTTACAGCGAATACTTATGGGCAAGGAGCTTTTATTGTACCAAATAATGGAAACGTATTAAAATATACTGCTTCAGCACCAATAAGTATAAATTTGTCTAATTTAAATGGGATAAACAATTTTGCCAGAACAACTGGAGAAAAGGTATATGAAAAGTCGAATCATCTGGGAAATGTGTTAGCAACGTTATCAGATCGTAAATTACCAACACAAACAACGGTTGTAGTAGGTAATACATATGATTTTTACGAACCTGATGTATTGAGCTACTCAGATTACTATCCTTTCGGCTCGCTGATGCCTAACCGCTACAGCGGAGGTTCTGACTACAGATACGGCTTCCAAGGACAAGAAGGTGACCCAGAAGTTAAAGGAGAAGGAAATAGTGTAAACTTTAAGTATAGAATGCACGACCCAAGATTAGGAAGATTTTTTGCTGTTGACCCATTAGCATCATATTATCCACATAATAGTCCTTATGCTTTTAGTGAGAATCAAGTCATTAATGCTATTGAACTTGAAGGTTTGGAAAAATGGGAGTTATCTTCATCAAGCACATCTTCAACCTCTGATGGAAATACATCATCATCTACTTCCAGTAGCTTTTCAGGAACTGTTTATGGACCATATGCTGATGGACAAACTGCTATGGGCAATGCAACAAGTGGAAATGCAACGATATATGATTTTAGTTATAGTTCTTCTACTACTTCTGGAAATTATATGCCAGGAACTTATATGAAAACGGTTAGTACATCAGGTTCATATTCAGAATATACAGCAGGAGTTACGATGCCTATGTTTTCTCCAGATGGTGTTAATTATAATGAGCAATCTTCTGTTAGTTATTCCCGAATACCTATAGCAACCGGAGCAACCTATGCTACTGATGTAACTGGAACGGTTATTGATTTTGCTATAACTCGTCCAATGGCTGCTGGATTAGAAGGAATGGGTGTAGACCCAAATACTGCATATACTATTTCTGCAACTACAACCTTTGCAGCAGGTCTCTTTATTGGTGCTAAGGTAGGGGGAGGAAAAGGAAGTAGGAAACAATGGAGCTTAACCGAAAAAGGTTCCTCTTCTATAAAAAACCATAATAACTTTGGCAATTTCTATAAAAGCAAATCTGATAATCTCTGGTGGTCAACAGATAAATATGGGCATGGAGGAAGTAAGTTTAAAGTATTTAAAGAAAATAAAAAAGGACTTGAATGGTATAAAGATGCTGATAATTATGGTAATTTTATAAAAGGAAAACACAAAGGTTCTACAGGAGAATTTATCCCATGGAAGGAATTAAATGGTGTTAAATAGTATTATGATATTAACAAAAAGAGAAGATATAAATGACTTTCCATTTAGTTGGATTAATACAGAATATCTTCCAGATAGTAAGTGTTTTAAGAAAGAGATTTATACTGAAAATGAGAATATAAATGATGAGTTAATGCTATTATTCTATTCTCTGTTTAGAGATGATAAATCAAATATTTTAATTTATAATGAATCGTGGTGGGATTTCTGTATTGATACTTGGAATCCTAATAATGAGGATTATAATTATAGTATAGAAGGTAAATCGACTGAAACTAAATCTTACATAAATATGCTTAATAATTCGAATATTGGGCAAGGTTTTTCTGGTGTTTGTTCTTGTGATGATTGGGATAGTTTTTTATCTATTATACTTAATTGTCTGATTTCTCATCAAGCACCATACAGCCCTCTTTTCTTTAATAAGTCTGAGGAATATTTTTTCTATTTTCATCATACTGGAAGCATTGGCTTTTACTATAAAAATGAGACAGCTATTGTGAAAAATATTTTAGAAAAAGCAAATGATGATTATCTTATAAAATAACAACCATCCCAAAACATATCAGAGCCTCTCCAAAGCCGGAGGGGCTTTTGTCTTTATGAAAATTAGAGAATGTTGAGAGCCTAAATTATCGTTTTTAGCTATAGGAGCTACAAGAAATATTGAAAAAACAGCTGCATCTGTAACAACTAAACTCTACTACTTTCGTATCTTTAAGTGAATTATAAAACGAATAAAATGAATAATAGTACACAAGAGACTAACGATTATTGTCAGGAATCAGCATGGTATTTTTGCGAAATGCATCCTGCTGTTAGAGAATACATTAAAAAAGGAGAGTTATTTCCTAAATGTGGTCAGGGTTCAAAACATAATACTAATTGGTTAATGGATGTTAATCAATAAGGATTTTTAGATTTCCAAAACCTCACAAAAATTGGGAGGCTTTTCATTTTTCTCAACATCAAAAAATACAATTCTTATGAGTCAATTAGCTCGTGGAATTGTAGTTTAAACATCTTACTTTTAATGATTATTAAGAGCATGTTCTCAGTTAAACCGATAAATGATAACAGTTAAGAACATTAATGGTACATCAAACAACAATTGCAATTGTGGGAGTTGGATAAATCACTGGACAAGATATAGCAACTCTCCTTTGGTTTTTTGTTCTCAGCTTAAATGTACAAGCATGCGATTATTGGTTGGAGCACAAGTTCAGAAGGTTGGTGATGATGGTTGGTATATAATTCCACTATGCAGACAGCATAACGCTGAATATGAAGAATTAGATGTTTGTGATAATACTGAATTTGTATCAGCGAATGTTGGTGAAACTTGTGGGTGAAAGATTCGTAAATAAAAAATTGAGTACAGAAGTAGCTAATGATATAAGTTGTTTAATATCTTAAAATATACATCATGTCAAATAAAAAAAAGAAGCCAGAATTAAAAATCGTTTTTGATACAAATGTTATTTATACAGGTTCTGCTAGTTATTTAGTTAATAAAAAAGTATCAGAATTTATTAAAAATAATATAGTATTTGATGACCTAGAAGTGTCATGGTTTTTGCCCGATGTTGTTATAAAAGAAAGAATCTTTCAAATGATAACAGAAGGAAATAAATTTTTACAGCCAGTAAAGAAACTAGAAACATTGCTAGGACACAACCTAAACATTACAGAAGATATAATAAGTAGTAGAGTTAATGAATCAATAAAAAAACAATTGGAAGAGCATTCAATAAATAAAATAAATCTTAAAACTGAGAATGTTGATTGGGTGAAATTAATTAATAATTCAGTAAATAGAAATCCTCCTTTTGAAAATAATGATAAAGAAAAAGGATTTAGAGATGCTTTAATACTTGAAGCTTTTGAACAACTTGTCAATGAATCATCTAAAACACCAAAAAGTTGTAAAATTGCATTTATTTGTAGTGATAAATTACTAAATGATGCTGCTAAAGAAAGAGTTAAAGCAAATAGTAATATTAGATTTTTAGATGATTTAACATCTTTAAAAGGGTTAATTAATATTTTAGTTTCAGAAACAGAAGAAACCCTAATTGCTGAAATATCAAAAGATGCTTCTAAATTATTTTTCACTACAGATGATAAAACTAGTTTATATTATAAAGAAAATATTAGAGATGAGATATTGAAATATAGTTCTAAAATGTTTCTGAAACCTGATGATGTTGCATCAAAAGTAACCGATGGCACATGGTATATCTCTAATGTAAATTTTGTAAAAAAAGTTAAACAACGTATTTGGTGGAGTAGTCCTATTAATATTGATTTAATTAGTTATAGAAAGGAAAATAATATTAATCAAAGTGATATTTTCGGAAATATTAATCCAAGTATAGAACATTTGTTTCCACGACCTGATAGATACAAAGAGAGTGATAGTATTATTAATGAGTCCTTTTGGATAAAACCAGAATTAAAAAAAACACACATAAGTACAGAAAAATATATTCCTCCGCAAAAGGAGGTTGTTCATAAAAAAGGAAAATCTAAATTTGAAGTAATTTGGGGCATTACTCGCACTATACACAATAAACTTATTAATCCCAAAATTGTAGAAGTAAAGTTTTTAGGTAATGAATGGAATGTAGAGTAGTTTATCAAGCACATCAAACCTAGAATGAAAAATGAAGATAGATTGTGATGGAGTTACAATTATAGGAGGAAAAAAAGCTTTTGACACAATTGAGGATGACCAATGGAAATTTATAATAATCTAACAATAAATGGGACTACACGAAGAATTACTGAGACAACTTCTTAATGCAATTGAAGAAGGTAAGAAACTAAACCAAATCAAAGAATTAACAGAAGAATTAAAAAACGTCTGTGATAATTTAGACAAGGAAAAGGACATTTTAATTGACAAAATTAAAAAGGATGAAGAATTAAGTTCTGAAGAGAAAGCAAGAATAAAAGAGCTTAACGACAGATACAATAATTCGATGAGTAAGTTGAGTGAGTTAATACTAAAAAAATAGCTTAAAAAATTGATATGGATAAAAATGAAGTTAGAACTAAATTGATAGATATATTAAAAATACCTATTTCTAAGGTAGTCATAGGTAATGGGTCTATTGAAGTATGGGTTAACCAATATAATATTGGAAACGTATTTTTTAATATTGGACCAGCTCAAATACCAATTTATACTGCTAATGTTCCTGAAGTACTAATGAAATTAAGATGGGATTTAGTATATACATGCTGGAAAAACGAAATAGGAGAATGTATAAAAGGAGTTTTTGGAAATGAGTTTAACTTAAATGAAACAACAGTTACAGGTTTTAGGTATTTGTTATTGAGAAAGAAAGTAGATGATAAGAATCCAATTAGAGTTCAAGCATTATATGATGGTGTTAATTGGAACATTTACAAAGATTAATTTTTTCTGTAAAAATAATTTTAAAAAAATAATGTAATGAGTAAACAAGAATTAGTTGATATTAACATATCAGATTTGCATTTATGGACTGAGAATCCAAGAGACCCAA